>JBKPKC010000237.1:0-18204 GCA_046765595.1 Nitrospirota bacterium | reverse complement strand
TTTCCCAGCTGTTTCATCGTTATCGGGAGATTCTCAAGCAGCTCGACGAGGCAGCCCATATGCTGGCGGACCCCGCTGCCGGCGCCGAACTGCATTCGCTGGCCAACGAGGAAACCGCGCAGCTGGACATTGAGCGCCAAGAACTCGAGCGCCGGGTGCTGGAACACCTCACGCCCAAAGATCCCCGGGATGAGAAGAACCTCTTTCTTGAGATCCGCGCCGGGACCGGAGGGGATGAGGCCGCGCTCTTCGCCGGGGATCTTTTTCGCATGTATATCAAGTTTGCGGAGCGACACAAGCTCAAAGTCGACATCGTCGAAGCGTCGGAGACCGGCAAAGGCGGATACAAGACGGTCATCGCTGTGATCGAGGGCAAGGGCGGCTACGGGTTGTTCAAATATGAGAGCGGCGTTCATCGAGTGCAACGCGTGCCGGTAACCGAAGCGGCGGGCCGGATTCATACATCGACGGTCACGGTCGCCGTGATGCCGGAAGTCGATGAGGTCGACGTGCAGATCGATCCCAAGGATTTGCGGATCGATACGTTTTGTTCCTCAGGCGCCGGCGGACAGAGCGTCAATACGACCTATTCCGCCGTGCGCATTACGCACCTTCCGAGCGGCGTGGTTGTTTCCTGCCAGGACGAGCGGTCCCAATTGAAAAACCGCACGAAGGCTATGCGGACGCTCAGGGCGAGAATCGTCGAGGCGGAGCGTGAAAGGCAGGAGGCCGAAATTGCGCAAAGCCGCAAGGCGCAAGTGGGAACCGGTGATCGCAGCGAAAAAATTCGGACGTACAATTTTCCCCAGAACCGTGTGACCGACCATCGTGTCGGATTGACGCTGCATAAGTTGGATCAAGTGCTGGAAGGCGGTATGGACGAGTTCGTCGAAGCATTGCGCGCACAGCGCGATCACGTCGCGGCGGCCGAAGCGTCATGACACCCTGGGCGGCCGCTGACAATCAGGCGGATTCATCGCCGCTCGGAGCACTGTTGGCGGGAGTGCAGACCGACCTGGCCGCCGCAGGCGTCGAAGCGGCCGATCGCGAAGCGTGGTGGCTCATCCAGCATGCTCTTGGGCTGACCGGTTCGGGCCAACTGCTCGACAGTGCACGCCGCGTGGACGGCGACGGGCTCGCTAAGGTGAAGGCCTTGGTCGTCCGGAGAACGGCGCGCGAACCGCTCCAATACATTCTAGGAATCCAGGAGTTTTGCGGCCTCGACTTCGAGGTCAATCCCGACGTCCTTATCCCGCGTCCTGAGACCGAGTTGCTGGCCCAAGAGGTGATCCGTCGCCTGCCGCAAAGCGGTGGCGCGACCGTCGTCGATGTGGGAACAGGATCCGGCTGTCTGGCGGTCACCCTCGCTCGGGCGGTGCCGAACGCGACGATTGTGGCCACGGATCTGTCGGCTTTGGCCTTGAAGACGGCGAAACGCAATGCCCTCCGACATCGCGTGGACGAGAGTATTTCCTGGCTGGAGGGGGATCTGCTGGCGCCGGTCTCCGATGTCTGCCGCCAACGTACGGTGACAGCGATCATGGCCAACCCGCCCTACATTCGCGAATCAGAGTGGAGCGGGCTTCAGCCGGAAGTCGGCCGATATGAACCACGAATGGCCTTGGTCGCCGGCCCGAGAGGCACCGAAATACATGAGCGGTTGCTCGACGAGGCGATCCCCTATCTCGCCCCGGGCGGGTATCTCGCCATGGAAATCGGACAAGGCCAAAGTGACGATATCCGCGGGATGATCGGTAGCAGACGGGCTTATGAACGGGTGGAGGTGGTAACTGACGAGGCGGGCATCGATCGGATTATGATCCTCCAACGAGTCACATGAAGGGGCGCAGGGATGGATAAGATCGTCATTTCGGGTGGCATTCCGCTTCGCGGCGAGGTGCGGGTCAGCGGAGCAAAAAATTCTGCGCTCCCGATCCTTGCCTCGACGATTTTAGGCGGAGGTCAATGCGTGATCAGCAACGTGCCTCGGGTCGTCGATGTCGTCACCATGGGCAAACTCCTGGGCATCCTCGGCGCCGACGTCCATCACGAAGGCAACCGTGCCGTCATCAAAGCGGATGTGATCCGCTCGACGCAGGCGCCGTATGACTTAGTGAAGACCATGCGGGCCTCGGTCTTGGTGCTGGGGCCGCTGCTCGCTCGCTGGGGAGAAGCGGTGGTGTCGTTGCCCGGCGGATGCGCGATCGGCTCGCGGCCCGTGAATCTGCATCTGGCGGGACTGGCCAGGCTTGGCGCCGAAGTGTCCATTGAGCACGGATATATCCGCGCCAGAGCCAAGCGGCTTAAAGGAGCGTCCATTTATTGTGATGTCCCTACCGTGACCGGCACCGAGAACTTGATGATGGCCGCCTCGTTGGCTCAGGGGACGACGGTCATCGAAAACGCGGCGAAGGAACCCGAGATCGTTGACCTGGAGGACTTTTTGAACAAGCGAGGCGCGCGGATCATGGGTGCGGGAACCGACGTGATTACGATTGAGGGGGTCCGTGAGTTACGGGGGGGCGATCATGAAGTGATTCCCGACCGTATCGAGGCGGGCACCTATGTCGTGGCAGGGGCGATCACGAAGGGAGCGGTCTCCGTGGATCGATGCCGCCCTGAGCATCTCGAGCCGCTATTGAGTAAGCTTCGGGAGGCGGGCGCGGCCATCAGTGTCGAAAAAGAACGGGTCACCATCGATGCGACGACCCCCGGCCGGTTGAAAGGAGTGGATGTCCGCACGCTGCCGTTTCCGGGATTTCCTACGGACATGCAGGCGCAAATGGTCGCCTTGATGTCGGTGGCTGAGGGTACCAGCATCATCACCGAGACGGTGTTCGAGAGTCGATTCATGCATGTTGAAGAATTATGGCGTATGGGGGCGGAGATTCGCGTGGAGGGAAACCGCGTCGTGGTCACCGGTCGGGAGCGGCTCGCGGGCGCGCCGGTGATGGCTTCTGACCTGCGCGCGAGCGCCGGACTGGTCCTGGCGGGTTTGGCGGCCGAAGGCACTACCGAGGTGCTGCGCGTCTATCACCTCGACCGCGGCTACGAACGTATTGAAGAGAAGCTTCGCGGGATGGGCGCCGTTATTGAACGACGTAAAGGCTGAACGATGCTGACCGTGGCGCTCTGCAAAGGCAAGCTGATTGAACCGACCCTTGAGCTGTTTGCACAGGCAGGATACGGCGCGGCCAAGCCGGCGGCCGATAGCCGACGGTTGTTGATTCCGTGCCCAGAAATCGGCATGACATTTTTGATCGTCAGGCCCGCGGATGTTCCCACCTACGTCGAGCATGGCGCGGCGGACGTCGGCATCGTCGGCAAAGACGTCTTGCTCGAGCAGGACTGCGACGTGTATGAGCCATTGGATTTGGGATTCGGAGCGTGTAGAATTGCCGTCGCCGCATTCCGAGGGCAAACAGCGCGGGATCGACTCTCATCCAAAATCCGCGTTGCGACGAAATATCCGAGGATCACGGAGCGTTATTTCAATCAGCGGGGCGTGCCGGTTGAAATCATCAAGCTCTACGGTTCAATCGAACTCGCCCCCATCGTCGGCTTGGCCGATCGAATTGTTGATCTGGTCGAAACCGGGAATACACTCAAGGCGCACGGCCTGGTTGAGATCGAATGCATCGCTCGCTCCACGGCCCGTTTGATCGTCAACCGGGCCAGCCTCAAATTGAAACACGAGGCCATTGCCGCGCTGCTGAAGAATCTCCGGTCGGCCTGTGCGTCCCCTCCACGGCTCGCACGTCCTGGATCGGCGAAACCGGCGCGGGCGGCCGGTCGTAAAGACAAGCGATCGCCTACATGAAGATTGTGTTTTCAACCGATCGAGCCTTTGTTCCCGCGCTGAAGAAGGTGGCGGCGCGCGGGCGGACGCAAGGGAGTGCCGTCGAGAAGCCGGTAAGAACGATTCTCCAGGCCGTGGAACGCGGCGGCGATAAAGCGGTGCTCCGCTTCACTAAGCAATTCGATAAGGTCGCTTTGTCGACCGAGCAACTGAAAGTCACTTCAGAAGAAATCAAAGACGCCTACTACCATATTCGGAAAGAGGAGGGCGATGCTCTGAGATTTGCGGCGCAGCGCATTGAAGCCTTCCACGAACGACAGCGGACGAAAACCTGGATGTATCAGGATGGCTCGGCCACACTGGGTCAGGTCGTGACGCCCCTTGATGCCGTGGGCGTGTACGTGCCGGGCGGCAAGGCCGTGTATCCTTCCACGGTGCTTATGAGCGCCATTCCAGCCAAGGTTGCGGGCGTGCAACGGATCGTAATGTGCACGCCGCCGCATAAAGGCGGCATTAATCCCTATCTGCTGGTCGCGGCGGATATTGCCGGGGTCACGGAGATCTATCGGGTGGGAGGCGTTCAGGCGATCGGCGCACTGGCCTATGGCACGAAGACAATACCGAGGGTCGATAAGATCGTGGGGCCGGGAAATCTCTATGTGGCCACGGCGAAGCGGATGCTCTATGGGACCGTCGGTATCGACATGGTAGCGGGCCCGAGCGAATTACTGGTCGTTGCCGACGACGGAGCGAAGCCGGCGCATGTCGCCGCCGACCTCCTGTGCGAGGCCGAGCATGACGAAGAGGCGCAGGTCTGGTTGGTCACGACATCGGCGTCGCTCGCCAAGGAAGCCGTCGATCTCGTCGAGCGCCAACTCAAGGGGTTGCAGCGGGAAAAAATCGCCGCGAAATCGGTGGGCAAATATTTGGTGGCTTTCGTGGTGACGACCATGGACGAAGCGATCGATGTGGCGAATGAGATCGCGGCAGAACATCTGACGCTTTCCGTAGACGAGCCGTTTGAATATCTCGAGCGAATCCGGCACGCTGGGGCCTTGTTTCTCGGCCGATTTACCCCGCCGTCAGTCGCGGATTATATCGCGGGCCCCAATCATGTGCTTCCGACCGGCGCGACGGCGCGATTTTTCTCGGCGCTGTCGATTCACGACTATACGAAAATCAGCAACATCGTGCACTACACCAAGGACGAGCTGAACAAAGTGAAAGATCATCTGGTGCGGCTCGCGCAGATCGAAGGATTCGACGCGCATGCCAAATCGGCCCAAGGCAGGTTCTCATGAAGAAAAACGGATCGGCGCCGAGACAGGCGTCACTGCATCGCGCAACGAAGGAGACCGACATCCGGGTCGAGTGGACGCTGGACGGCGGCGGACAGGGCAAGATCGACACGGGCATCCGGTTTCTCGATCACATGCTCGAGTTATTGGCCAGGCACGGCTTTTTCGATCTGACCGTTCATGCGAAAGGCGATCTCGACATCGACGAGCATCACACCGTGGAAGACGTCGGAATCGTCATGGGAAAGGCGCTCCATCAGGCGCTGGGTGAGAAAGCGGGCATCAAGCGGTTTGGATTCGCTTCCGCGCCGCTGGATGAAACCCTGGCGCAAGTGACCGTGGATCTCAGCGGCAGGCCGTTTTTGGTGTACAACGTGAATCTGCCTGATCGCAAGATCAAGGCGTTCGACCTTGGTCTCTTTGAAGACTTTTTCCAGGCCTTCGTGACCCATGGCGGCCTGAATCTGCACGTCAATCTCCTCTATGGCCGCAATCCGCATCATATTATGGAAGCGATCTTCAAGGCCACCGCCAAAGCCTTGGACCAGGCGACCATGTTGGAGGAACGACTGGCGGGAAAAGTGCTTTCAACCAAAGGGACGTTGTAAGGTCTTCGTCGCGATGGCGTCAATGTCGCAGGGGCAGGTTTCTGAACAAGAAACCTGCCCTTTGTGTTTTCCCTCGCCAACGGGAACGAAGCAGGCGGGGAGTAGCAGGCCGCATCCGGTTGCGGTATTGTTACACGCTTCGTCAGGAACAGCGTCATGATCGCCATTGTCGACTACGGAATGGGCAATTTACGCAGCGTCTCAAAGGCTTTTGAGTCGGTTGGCCATCATGCCGTTGTGACGCGAGACGCGGCCACAATTCAGAAGGCCGCTCACGTCGTGCTGCCCGGGGTTGGTGCCTTCGGCGATTGTATGGCGAACCTGGAACGATTTGATTTGATCGAGCCGATTCGGTCCACGATTCGATCCGGTAAGCCGTTTTTGGGCATCTGTCTGGGCTTGCAGCTCCTGTTCACCGAGAGCGAGGAGTTCGGACTTCACAAAGGGCTCAATATCGTTCCCGGCAAGGTCAAAAAGTTTTCCCTCGATCCTGCGCTGAAAGTGCCCCACATGGGATGGAATCAGGTTCATGTCGAGCGGGACTGTCCGCTCTTCAATGAAATTCCGAACGGCTCCGACTGGTATTTTGTGCATTCCTATTTCGTCGACCCCTCCGATCGTGTGGTGGCGGCGACCACCACGACCTATGGCGTGTCGTTTGTGTCGACTATCTGGAAAGACAATGTCGTCGCCTGTCAGTTCCACCCTGAAAAAAGCCAATCCGTGGGTCTGCAATTGCTGAAGAATTTTGGAGCTTGGCGTGCCTAGCTTTACATGGCTTGCGGGCCGATGGTCCCCATTGATACTTGCGGCACTCGTAATGGGGGGAACTGCGTGCAGCGGCTCCAAGGTGACGACGCAAGCGTCCGCCGAGCTGCCGCGCTACCAGATACGCACGATCGCGTTGATGCCATTTACGACCTTAACCACCCCTCAAGTGAAGGACGCCGGCGATATGTATCTATCCACGCCCCAGAGCGTGAGACGCTCAGATATTTCATTAGGTGTGCCTCCAAATGTCGAACCTCCCTTGAAGCAGACGGCAACGGTGCCCCTGGACGCTGCCGGAAAGATCACGCAACTCTTCTGGACGAGGCTGAAGACCCGGCAAGGGCTGACCGTCCTCCCGCCCTCCGATGCCGTGAAAGCCGCCGCCCGCCTGTCGCCAGAAACGGCCCATTCGACGCCGGAACGCCAGATGGCCACACTGGCCACCGCACTCAAGGTCGATGCCGCGCTGATGGGACAAGTCCTGGTCTATCAGGAACGATCGGGCAGCCGGTTGGGCGCGAATCCGCCGGCGAGCGTCGGCTTTGAAGTGAAGGTCGTGGCGCCCGACGGCCAGGTGTTGTGGGTCGGCAATTACTACGAACGGCAGCAACCGATGACGCAGGACCTCGTCGGCTACATCCAGCATGGGGGAGTGTTTGTGACGGCGGAGGAACTGGCGGAATACGGAGTGGACAAGGTGCTGAAGACGTTTCCGTTCGGGAGCAATGAAGGAGAGTAACGCATGCAGGTGATTCCCGCCATCGACGTAAAAGACGGACGGTGTGTCCGCCTCCGTCAAGGCGACATGGCCGCGGAAACGGTCTATTCTCATGACGTGCCGTCGATGGCACGCCGGTGGGAAGAGGCGGGTGCAAGCCTGATTCATCTCGTCGATCTCAACGGCGCTGTTGAGGGCGAGCCGAAAAATTTTCCGCAGATCGAGGCCGTGCGCCGGGCGCTGCACATCGATGTCCAGGTGGGCGGCGGAATTCGAAATCTGGCGACCGTCCGACGCTATCTTCAGGCCGGCATCTCGCGTGTCGTGCTCGGCACATCGGCGCTGACGGACCGAAAGTTTCTCGACGAAGCCTGCCGCGAGTTTCCCCGGCAGATACTCCTGGGGCTGGACGCGCGGGACGGCAAGGTGGCCGTCAAAGGGTGGACAGCCGTGTCTGAAACCACGGCGGTTGACCTGCTCAAGGAGCTTTCCGGATATCCGATCTGCTCGGTGATTTACACCGACATCGCCCGGGACGGGATGCTGGGCGGGCCGAATGTTTCTGCGCTGCGAGAAATTGTGGCCTACTCTCCGTTCCCCGTCATCGCCTCCGGAGGGATCTCCCGCATCGAAGATCTGAAGGCCGTGCGATCGCTTGGACCGCAGGTCGTCGGCGCCATCGTCGGCAAGGCGCTGTATGACGGCAAACTCGAGTATCGGTCGGCAGTTGCCGCCCTTCAAGAAAGATGACAACGTACGCAATATGCTGACCAAGCGCATCATTCCCTGCCTCGATGTGAAAGACGGACGAGTCGTCAAAGGAGTCAGTTTCGTGAATCTTCGAGACGCCGGCGATCCGGTCGCTGCCGCTATGGTCTACGATCGCGAGGGCGCCGACGAACTCTGTTTTCTCGACATCACCGCGTCGCATGAAAACCGCAAGACGATCATCGACGTGGTCGAACGCACGGCGGCAAGCGTCTTCATGCCCGTCACCGTGGGCGGAGGCGTGCGGACGCTTGACGACATACGCAATCTGCTCAATGCAGGGGCGGATAAGGTAAGCATCAACACCGCCGCTGTCGAACGCCCTCAATTCGTCAAAGAGGCCGCCGAACGGTTTGGAACGCAGTGCATCGTCGTGGCCATTGACGCCAAGCGGACACCAGCGACTCACGCGTGGGAAGTCTTTACGCACGGAGGCAGAAAGCCGACCGGCCTCGATGCCGTCGAGTGGGCTCGACGGATGGAAAGCTTTGGGGCAGGAGAGATCTTATTGACCAGCATGGACGAAGACGGGCAACAGCGCGGCTATGACCTTCGATTGACGGCGGCGGTTTCGGAACACGTGTCTGTTCCAGTCATTGCGTCGGGCGGCGTCGGCTCGCTGGAGCATTTGTACGACGGATTGGTCACAGGAAAGGCGGACGCCGTCCTTGCCGCCTCGATTTTTCATTTTCGAACGTATACGATCCCGCAGGCGAAAGCCTATCTTCGGGAGCGGGGTGTTCCGGTCCGGCGGGAGCCGACTCGACAGGTGGCATAATGGCCGATCTCGACCTCAAGTTCGACGAGCAGGGATTGCTGCCGGCCGTCATCCAAGACTGGCTGGACGGGACAGTGCTCATGCTCGGCTATATGAATCACGAGGCGCTGAGTCGAACCGTGGCCACCAAGTCGGTGCATTTTTGGAGCCGGTCGAGACGGAAATTGTGGGAGAAGGGAGAGACGTCCGGGCACAGGTTGTTAGTGAGAGACGTGTTCATCGACTGCGACCGGGACACGATTCTCGTCAAGGCGCAGCCTATCGGCCCTACCTGCCACACGGGCGAGCGGGCCTGCTTTTTTTCAAGGTTCGAGGAGGGGAGCCAAACCGCCGGCGGGAAATCGACCGAGGCGTATGGCGGGATTCTTGAGAGCGTGCTGCGGATCATTGCGGCCCGTAAGGCCTCCCCGCAGCCGGGTTCCTACACGACAAAGCTCTTCGAGGGCGGTCATGACAAGATCTTAAAAAAGGTCGCAGAAGAAGCCGGCGAGGTCCTCATCGCCGCAAAGGGAGGGAAGAAACAGGCGATCGTCTACGAAGTGGCGGACCTCCTGTTCCACACGTTGATGGTGTTGGGTTATCACGATCTTACTCTCCACGAGGTCTACGACGAATTAGGCTCGCGATACGGAAAATCCGGCCTGAGACAGCTCTCTTGAGGGCGTGATGAGTGATTGTCTATTTTGTAAGATCGTGCAGAAAGCCATTCCTGCGAAAATCGTCCATGAAGACGACCGCATCTTGGCATTCGACGATATCAATCCACAGGCGCCCGTGCACACGCTGATCATCCCTAAACAGCATGTCTCTGCGGTGCAGGACTGTCGCGAACAGGACCGGGACCTTTTGGCTCAGTTGTTGATTGTCTGCACCAACGTCGAGAAACAAATGGGTTTGGCGGAGTCGGGCTACCGTATTGTGACCAATACCGGAAAAAATGCCGGCCAAACGGTGTTCCATCTTCATCTTCATGTCCTGGGCGGCCGGCACCTTGGTTGGCCGCCGGGCTGATACCGCGGCATTCGTTCTCAGTTACATTGACAGATTTCCTTTCCGTCTGTTACCCTGACCGTTCAATTTTTTCGATCACTTACGAATACCAGCCCACCGGTGTCGGTGGGGATGAGGAGCTACGTCCCCCATGGGCCGAGGGCTGATTTCCGAGGATGTGATCAACCAGATCAGAGACCGGATCGACATCGTCGACATCGTTGGGCAGCACGTGAGTTTGACCCGCGCCGGGCAGAATCTGAAAGGTCTTTGCCCCTTTCACCAGGAAAAAAGCGCGTCCTTTACGGTGAGCCCGAGCCGGCAGATCTTTCACTGTTTCGGCTGCGGCGCCGGAGGCAATGTGTTCACGTTCCTGACCCGGATCACCGGGGCCAGTTTTCCTGAAACAGTTCGCGATCTGGGTCGGAAGGTCGGCATTGAGGTTCAGGAGCCGGCCGCTGATTCCGGATCCCACGCGCCGCAACATCACCGGATTGAAGAAGTCAACCAGACGGCGGCACGGTGGTTTCACGACAATCTGCGCGACGAACGGGTGGGTGCAGAGGCACGATCCTACCTGGCCGGCCGCGGCATTCAGCATACGACGATCGACCGGTTTGGCATCGGTGTCGCACCGGTGGACTGGGACGGTTTGCTCAAGGCGATGGGCAAGCAAGGGTTCAGCTCTCAAGACTTGGCCTCGGCCGGGCTGGTGATCGCACGCGACTCGGGCACCGGCCATTACGATCGATTCCGCAGCAGGGTGATGCTGACCATCACGGATCTTCGGAAACGGGTCGTGGGATTCGGCGGACGCATCCTCGGGGAAGGAACCCCGAAATATTTGAATTCGCCCGATACGCCGCTGTTCAAGAAAGGGCTGACGCTCTTCGCGCTAGACGTGGCTCGGGAAGCCATAACGCACACGAAGACCGTCATTGTGGTGGAGGGCTATTTCGACGCCATCGCGCTCCATCAAGCCGGCCTCACCCATACCGTGGCGACCCTCGGCACCGCCCTCACGTCCGAGCACGTGCAAGTGCTCCGGCGCTTCGCCTCGAAAGTGGTCCTCCTCTTCGACCCTGACGCCGCGGGCGTACGGGCGGCGCTGCGTGGATTGGATCTCTTCGTCAATAGCGGGCTCGGCGTCAAAGTCGTGACGCTGCCTTCCGGTGATGATCCAGATACCTACGTGCGCAAGGAAGGTCCTGAAGCGTTCGACCGGCTGGAGCAACAGGCGCCAAGCTTGCTGGATTTTGCGCTTGAACACAGTCTTAAAACCGCCGAGGGCAGCACGATCGAGGGACGCGTCCGCAGCGTCGACGAGATTTTGAAAATTCTGCAGAAGAGCGAGCATCCGATCGAACGGGAAGAGCGCATTCGCGTTGTGGCTGAGCGGTTCGGCATCAGTCAGCAACGCCTGATCGATCGTTATCCCGCGCTACGGGACAAGTCCCGACCGGCCGCCGGCATAGCCAAGCCTGTTCCGCAGTCCGCCGCGTCCCTGAAAGGCGCTCCGGAAGAGCGGGATCTCGTGTATCTCCTGCTGCACGGGCAATTGTCTCCTGCCGATGTTCGACGGCTGCGTCCGGAAGCGTTTTCGGTGCCCAGCTATCGGCAAATCGTCGAACGGGCGCTGGCGAATCTCGACCAGGACGGCCGCGTGGGACTACGGCGTGTGCTCGACAGCGTCGTCGATGACCCCCAATGCGGTTCGCTGGCGACGGAATTGTCGATGCGGGAAGAGCATTTTGACGATCCCCGCGCCCACATCCAGGGCTGTCTGAATACGATCGACCGGAAACGCTCGGAAGCGATCCTGCGCGACTTGATCGTGCAACTCAAGGCGGCGGAACGGGAAGGACGGGTCGAGGATGCTCGTATGTTAAACGCACAGGTCAATGAATTGCGGTCGCAGAAAGCCGGACAGCCGGCAGGAACGCTTTCGTTGGTGAAGGAGTAGGCATGGCGAAACAAGAACTGCTCGTGGAAGTGAAGAAACTCATCTCGATCGGCAAAGAGAAGGGCTTTCTCACCTACGACGAGCTGAACAGCACCTTGCCGGCGGAAGTGGTTTCGTCGGAACAGTTCGGAAGCATCATGACGATGTTCGGTGAAATGGACATCGAGATTGTCGACGCCCCTGAGGGCGAACGCCAACAAAAACCCCGCAGCACCACCGACCAGGAGGATGCGGGCGAGGAGGCGGACGAGGGCGACGCCGGAGACGATAGCGAAAAGGAGATCGATCTCACACCCGGCGCGCTGAGCCGTACCGATGATCCGGTGCGTCTCTATCTCAAGGAAATGGGCAGCGTCGCGCTTCTGAGCCGGGAAGGCGAGATCGAAATTGCGAAGCGCATCGAAGAGGGCAAGCGGGACATCGCATTCGTCATCTACGGCATGCCGATGACCATTGAGTTCATCCTCTCGCTGCGGGATCAGCTCAAGAACGGCAAAATCGACGTCCGCGAAATCGTGCCGATTCAGGAGACGGAAGAGGACTTTGAGGAGGAAGAAGTCGAGCGCGATTATGAGGAGTTGCGCCTCAAAACCCTGGAGGGACTGAACACCGTCCGCAAGGTGTCCACTTCGCTCAAGGGGCTCTATGAAAAGGCGCGCCAGGTCTCCAAGGATCCTGCCAAGCTGAAGAAGTTCAAGAAGCAGATCGATGCGATCCGCGAGCAGGTCGTGGACAAGATGGAAGCCGTGAATCTGCACGGCGTCCTCAAGGACCGGATGGTGCAGCGGGTCCGCGAGATGGCCATTCAGATCCGGACAGCCGAGCGGGAAATCGTGAGCTGCCAGCGGCGTCTCGGCGTCGGCGGTGAAGCAGGGGCGGAACTGCTGCGAAAGCTTTGCCGCGATCGCAAGGATTTCCAGGCGGTCAAGCGAAAAACCGGCGTGTCCGAGGACACACTTCTCGACATCAAGAAACTGTACCAGACGGCCAAGAGCCGCGTCCGTCAATTGGAGACCGAAGAGGCGTTGGTCTCCGGAGAAGAAATCAAGGATGCGGTCAAGCATCTGGACGTGGCGGAAGAAAAGGTCAAACGCGGAAAGGCCGAATTGGTCGAAGCGAATCTTCGCCTCGTGGTCAGCATCGCCAAGAAGTATACGAACCGCGGCCTGCAGTTCCTGGACTTGATCCAGGAAGGCAACATCGGACTGATGAAAGCCGTCGACAAGTTCGAATACAAGCGCGGCTACAAGTTCAGCACATATGCGACGTGGTGGATTCGCCAAGCGATCACGCGGGCGATCGCGGATCAGGCCAGGACGATCCGTATTCCCGTCCACATGATTGAGACGATCAACAAATTGATCCGAACCTCGCGTCACCTCGTGCAGAAGCTGGGCCGCGAGCCGACCCCTGAAGAGATCGCCGAGCGCATGGACCTGCCGCTCGACAAGGTCCGCAAGATCCTGAAAATCGCCAGGGAGCCAATCTCGTTGGAAACGCCGATCGGTGAAGAGGAAGACAGCCATCTCGGCGACTTCATCGAGGACAAGAAGGCCATCTCTCCCTTGGAAGCGGCGATTCGATACGACCTGCAACGGCAAATCAACAGCGCGTTGGAGACGCTGACGCCGAGGGAAGAAAAAGTTCTGCGCAAACGTTTCGGCATCGGCGAAGCAACCGATCACACGCTGGAAGAGGTGGGGCAGGACTTCGAGGTTACCCGCGAACGCATCAGGCAGATCGAAGCCAAGGCCCTGCGGAAGCTGCGCCATCCAAGCCGGAGCAAGAAGCTTCGCAGCTTCGTCGAAAGCTTGTAAGACTGAGCCGGATGATTTGACTCTGTCTCGCGCTCAGGCCTAGAATCGGACCGTCGAGGCGGCGTCCGTGGCAAGCACGGGTCTCGACCGTAATCTGAGCCGGTGGCTGAGTGGTTCCGTTCGGGGGCCCATAGCTCAGGTGGTTAGAGCGGCTGACTCATAATCAGCTGGTCCTAGGTTCGAGTCCTAGTGGGCCCACCAATGGACCGGCACAAGTCCTTCCTCCGTGACATCAGACATGGGAGTGCATTGAACCAGAACCTGCCCCCGCTCATAGAACTGCAGAAGCTCGATCTTCGTATCGTGGAGATCGCCGAGCAGCGTCGACGGATCCCCGAGCGTCTTCATGCCGTTGAAGCGCCGTTGAGGGAGGCCAAACAATCGCTGCAAGAGACGAGCGCAGCCGTGGATGCGTCCGTCAAGGAGCGGCGTGCGCACGAGAAGGACGTCGAGGCGCAGGATGCCCACACCGACAAAATGCGTGCGCGCTTGTCGGAGTTGAAGACCAACAAAGAATATCAGGCCCATCTGTTCGAACTGCAGATGGCGAACAAGAAAAAATCCGAAATCGAAGACAAGGTCCTGGTATGCATGGAAAAAATCGAACAGCTTCAGCAGGCAGCCAAGGACCAGCAGGAGAAGGTCCGAGTCGCCGAGCAGGCGTTCACGAAGGAAAAGCAGGTGCTCGATGAGCTCGACGGCCGGCTGTCTGCCGAACTCGCTGAACTCGAATCCCAGCACCGCGACCGTTCCGCCAACGTCGATCCGGCGTTGCTGGTCCGCTACGCGAAACTCAAGGCCTCCAGACCTCAACCGCTCGCCGCCATCAAGGGAGGGATGTGCGCCGGATGCCGCCTGCAAATTCCTCCGCAACTGATCGCCGAAGTCAAGCGGTCACAGGACCTCCATACGTGCCCCTACTGTCACCGCATGTTGTATTGGGACGGCGATGCGCAGCCCGAGCAGAGACCGCAGAATCCGTCGAAGACATCCGACCTCGAGGTTGGCGAGTCCGTCTAGTCGCACAGTCGCGGGGGGAATGTCTCCGCGACAGGGTGCAATGCCGGCATCACGGATCTTCCTGCGCGTGACCCTCCAAATGTCCGAGCACGGCTTTCGTCGTCTTGAAATGAAGCTTCGCGACCGCTCCCAGCCGCTGCTCTCCGTGCTTTTTGACGATCATCCTCCCGGCTAATTCCACGGCGGGCGATGCGCCCTTCGGCAGCGTCGTGCCGACCTCGTCCGAGAGGCGCTTGAGCCGCAGCAGAAACTCCGCGCGAGCGAGGATCGACGCGGCGGCGACGGCCAGGTCCGACTCCGCCTTCGTGCGTTGCTCCAAAACGATTTTCCGCCCTTTTTCTTGAAGCGCATTCAAAATCAGGCGCTCATCCCCGAACTGATCCGAGATCGCCCGCGTGCAGGGGACGCGTTCGAGCAAGGTCTCCAGCGCCTTGGCGTGTCCCCAGGCAAGCAACCGGTTCAAGTTTTTGATCTTGAGATACAGCTCATTGTATTTCTGGGGGCCAATGACGATCACGCTGTGCGGACAAATGGTCTTGATGTCCGGAGCGAGTTCGAGAATGCGGCCGTCTGAAATCTTTTTGCTGTCCCGCACCGCCATGAGGGCAAGCTCGTGTTGCGTCGTCTGGTCGACGAATACCGCCGCAATGACGAGCGGGCCAAAGTAATCGCCTTTGCCGGATTCGTCGATGCCGATGCGTTCGATGGAAGGTGAGATCATCCCGTGCGTGACGTGAGGAAACGGGGGCGAGCGCGCGACCCAATGCGCCCGCCGCCAGTAGAAAATGGCGTTGAGGCGCGGTAATGTACCAAAGCCATCATGGTCGGTCAACGAGCTGAGACGCGTCGCATGGTCAATGACCGGAGGAATACGATGTCGAAAACTCGACGGCGGCAGTCCGTTGCGGTGATCATGTGCGTCTGCGCTGTGCTCATGGTGGGCATAAGCGGATGCGAAACCAACCCCTACACGGGACGATCGCAGTTCCTGATGACGTCGGTGTCTGAGGAAATGAAAATGGGAGCGCAGGCCTACAATCAAGTCAAGAGCGACCCGAAAATGAAACCTTCACAAGATCCGCGCGAAATCGAACCGGTGAAGCGGGTAGCGGCCCACATCGTCGAAGCGGCGAAGCGGTCGAAGTATGGAGAGATGGCAAAGCAGTTTCAGTGGGAAGTGACCGTGATCAAAGATGACAAGACCATGAACGCTTTTGCGCTTCCCGGCGGCAAAATCGCCGTCTACACGGGAATATTTCCGGTGGCAAAGACCGAAGCGGGACTCGCGGCCGTGCTGGGGCATGAGGTAACTCATGCGCTCGCACGACACGGAGCTGAACGGATGAGCCAGGGGCAGGCGGCGAACATCGGCGTGCAAGTGCTTGGAGCCGCGGCCGGCATCGGCACGGGTAATGCCCTGTTGGGTCAGGCGACCATGGCGGCGCTTGGTGCTGGAGCTCAAGTCGGAGTGCTCCTTCCATTCAGTCGAAAACATGAATCGGAGGCTGACTACATCGGCATCTTGCTTGCTGCGGACGCGGGATATGATCCGCGGGAGTCGGTGCATTTATGGGAACGTATGGAGCAAATGTCCGGTGGTGGGGGACCATCGGAGTTTTTGTCCACGCACCCCGGGCATGAGACAAGAATCGAGCAACTCAAAACATGGATGCCGGAGGCGATGGCGATTTATCAGTCCAAACAACCGGTTTCAGTCGCTGAATTGCCGCCGATCGGTCACTAGCCACTCCTTGATGGCAATCGCCGGCCCGGTTGCATCCTGTGTGTGGGTTTTCTATACTGCCACTTGCGCGAGGGAGAGGATCGGGTGATCGCTCGTCATTGACGAGAGGAAAGTCCGGACTTCAGGGGCAGAGCGCTGGGTAACCCCCAGGCGGAGCGATCCGACACCTGCACCACAGAGAACAGACCGCCGATGGCCTAAGCGACGGGATCCCAATCGAGTCGCTACGGATCAGGCAAGGGTGAAACGGCGGGGTAAGAGCCCACCGCGGGGATGGCGACATCACCGGCACGGTAAGCGTCGCTCGATGCAAGGCCAAATAGGAAGACGACTGCCGCTTCCGTCGGAACGCGGCGACCGGCTGGCCCGGCCGAGGTCTTCGGGTAGGTCGCTTGAGGTCCGGGGCAACTCGGATCCCAGAGAAATGATCACCACCGCTGGGGAGCAGATCCCCGGCGGAACAGAATCCGGCTTATAGGTCCTCTCCATCGCGCTCTTCCGCGCACCCACTCGAATCTATCGCCGCATCGGGACAACCTTGCCGTCCTCTTCCTATTGACCTGGGATGAGCGTGATGCTAGGATCTCTGGTCTTTCTCATTGATTTTTAACAGATTTCCGAATGATCGGTGGTAAGGTCGGACCACCCGTAAAGGCGGAGACGTCTCCATCCGTGTACAGTCGCGGAGCGGGAGAGGAGGCTCGGTATGAAACTGACAGGCGCTGAAATTTTTATCGAATGCCTCAAGCGTGAAGGCGTCAAGACGATCTTTGCGCTGCCGGGGGGTGTCGTGCTCAAAATTTTCGATATGCTTCACCAGCAGAAAGACATCGATGTGGTGTTGACACGGCACGAACAGGGTGCCGGCCACATGGCTGAGGGCTACGCCAAGGCCACCGGCAAAGCCGGAGTGTGCTTAGTGACGTCTGGACCGGGCATGACCAACGTCATTACGGCCCTGGCCGATGCGTATATGGATTCGGTCCCGCTGGTGTGCTTCAGCGGCCAAGTTCCGACGAGCCTCATCGGAAACGACGCTTTCCAGGAAGCCGACAATATCGGGTTGAGCCGTCCCTGCACGAAATATAATTTCCTCGTCAAGGACGTGAACGAACTCGCGTCCACCATCAAGGAAGCGTTCTACATTGCCACCACCGGCCGGCCGGGGCCGGTGCTCGTAGACATTCCCAAAGACGTTTCGATGGACAAGACGGAATTCAACTACCCCAACTCGGTCTCGATTCGAGGGTATAACCCGACCTACGAAGGGAACAAGTGGCAGATCAAGCAGGCCGCCGAAGCCATCATGAAGGCCAAGAAGCCGATTCTGTACGTCGGCGGAGGCGTCGTCTTCTCCGGAGCGTCGAAGGAACTGATCGAATTGGCCGAACTGACGCAGATTCCGGTCGATATGACCTTGATGGGGCTGGGGGCCTTCCCCGGAGAACATCCGTTGTCGCTCGGCATGATGGGCATGCACGGCACCTATCAAGCCAATATGGCGGTCCATTACTCCGACCTCGTCGTCGCGATCGGCGCACGTTTCGATGACCGGGTCACGGGCAAGGTCTCGGAATTTTGTCCGTACGCCAAGATCATTCACATCGATATCGACCCGACCTCGATTAGAAAAAACATCCATGTCGATATTCCCATCGTGGGAGACTGCAAGGCGGTGCTGCGCGAGCTGAACCAGATTCTCAAGGCCACCGTCAATGGAGAGCAGAAGGAACTTCGGAAAACCTGGTGGGATCAGATCCGCGAATGGGAACAGGGACATCCTTTGACCTACCAACAGGAGGCTGAGGGACCCATTAAGCCGCAACAAGTGATCAAGCGCCTCTATGAGCTCACCAAGGATTTCGATCCGATTGTATCCACGGACGTAGGGCAGCATCAGATGTGGGCGGCGCAATACTTCAAGATGGCC
>JBKPKC010000236.1:0-5855 GCA_046765595.1 Nitrospirota bacterium | reverse complement strand
GTCCAACGCGTAGACGACGGACCCGTACTCGTCCATGAGGCCGATCAACCGTTGTAAGTCGTCCTCGGTCAATGTCCGCGTCTCCATTCGATCCTTGATCATTTGGCGATCGGCGTCCGAACAATGGTTCAGCAAGTGAAGAAGCGGCAGGGTCGCCTTGCCCTGGCGGAGGTCCTGTCCAAGCGTTTTGCCCAACGACGCGCCGTTGGCCGTGTAATCCAAGGTGTCATCCACGACTTGAAAGGCGATGCCCAGGTATTGCCCGAAGCGGAAGAGACACTCTTGCTGGGCGTCGGATGCCTCGGCCAGGATTGCCCCCATCCGGCAGGAGGCGGCGATGAGCCCAGCCGTCTTGTGTTCCACAATTTTGATGTAGTCGGTCTCGGGCATCGCCGGATTGCCGTTGTAATACAGCTGGAGGACTTCCCCCTCCGCCATCTTTTTACAGGCGTCAGCGAGCACTTCATTGATCCGCTGGCTGCGGAACTCGACCACCTGGCACATCGCCTTCGAATACAAATAGTCGCCGACGAGGATGCTGACTTGATTTCCCCAGACTTTACGTGCGGTTTGACGGCCTCTCCTGATCTCGGCGTCGTCCAGGACATCGTCGTGAAGGAGCGTGGCGGTGTGGATGAATTCGACCAAGCTGCCGAGTTGGTGGTGTTGCCGGCCGGCATAGCCGCACAGGCGGGCGGACAATAACAAGAGCAGAGGGCGGATGCGTTTCCCGCCGCTATTGAGGATGTGCGCGGCGACCGTATTGACGAGGGCCACGCTCGAGGTCAGGTTCGTATGGATCCGGTTTTCGACCTCTTCCAACTCGCTCCGATAGGCGTCCCAGACGTCCGCCATCGTATGAATCGTGGAGGTGACAGGACCCTGTGGCATGCGGCGGATGGTAGGGCAGCGGAGGAACCAAAGTCAAGGCAATCGCAACGAAATCCATGCATTGGTCGGCTTGACAGAGGAATCACCCATCCATTAATCTGACGCACGAATTTTCCATGGGAACATGCCTCACGAGGAACAAGGTTCCGCGTCCTCTGCGTCCTCTCGACAGGGCCTCTACCCAGCAGGAAAAAGACCTGCCTTTTTCATGAGATAGGTAACATGGAACTTCCAGGGCTTCCACCGAAGCAAGGGCTCTACGACCCTCAACACGAAAAAGATGCGTGCGGCATCGGCTTCGTGGTCAACATCAAAGGCCAGAAGACGCACGACATCGTCCGTCAGGGACTTCAGGTCCTCGAAAATCTGACGCATCGTGGTGCGCAAGGCTGCGATCCGTGCACCGGCGACGGCGCGGGCATTTTGCTGCAGGTGCCGCACGAATTTTTGCGCCGAGCGGCGGGCGATGTGGGGGTCAAACTGCCGGGAGCGGGCGAATACGGCGTGGGCCAGGTCTTTCTGCCTCCGAGCCAATCGGCGCGGCAGCAATGTGAAACCCTGTTCAGCAAGATCATCGAACAGGAAGGCGCACGTCTGCTCGGCTGGCGGGACGTGCCGGTGAAAAGCGACACGATCGGCGTTCAGGCGCGCAAGACCGAGCCGTTCATGCGCCAGGTGTTCATCGCGCGCGACATGCTGAACGAAGCGCAATTCGAACGCAAGCTCTACGTCATCCGCAAGCTCGTCGAAAAGGCGATCCGTGAAACCGCGATTGAAGGCCGCGAGCACTTTTACATCCCCAGTCTGTCCGCCGGTACGATCGTCTACAAAGGCTTGTTGCTGCCGCATCAGATGGCGGCCTACTATCAGGATCTCAAAGATGCGAGCATGGTCAGTGCGCTTGCGCTCGTGCACTCGCGCTTCAGCACCAACACCTTCCCGACCTGGCCGCTCGCGCATCCCTATCGACATATCTGTCACAACGGCGAAATCAACACCCTCAAGGGCAACGTCAATTGGATGAAAGCCCGACAGGGCCGGCTGCACTCGGAGCTGTTCGGCAAAGACATGGAGAAGCTCTTTCCCATCGTCTACGAGCACCAGAGCGATTCGGCCTGTCTCGACAACGCACTCGAGTTTCTGCTGCTCGGCGGCCGCTCGCTGCCGCACGCCATGATGATGTTGATTCCCGAGCCATGGGTGGCGAACCCGCAGATGGATCTCGACCGCCGCGGCTTCTACCAATATCACGCCGCCATGATGGAGCCCTGGGACGGACCCGCGGCCGTGTGCTTCACCGACGGCAAGATGATCGGTGCAACGCTGGACCGCAATGGCCTCCGTCCCTGTCGCTATCAGGTGACGACCGACGGCACGGTGGTGCTGGCCTCGGAGGCGGGCGTGTTGCCGGCCGACGCGAAGAGCATTCGCATGAAGGGACGACTGCAGCCGGGGCGCATGTTTCTGGTCGACACGGTTCAAGGCCGGATCATCGACGACGAGGAAATCAAGGCCGATATCGTGGGCCGCAAGCCGTATCGCAGCTGGGTCACGCAATACGGCGTGTCGCTTGACGAGCTGCCCGAACCGTTGAACGTGCCCCAGCCGGACCATCCGACGATCCGCCAGCGGCAGCAGGCCTTCGGCTACACGGTTGAAGAGCTGAAGATGGTCATCACGCCGATGATCGTGACCGGCGAGGAAGCCGTCTCGTCGATGGGGACGGATACGCCGCTCGCGGTGCTGTCCGACCGTCCGCAGCTCCTCTTCAAGTATTTCAAGCAATTGTTCGCGCAGGTGACGAATCCGCCGATCGATCCGATCCGCGAGCAGCTGGTGATGTCGCTCGTGACGAACATCGGTCCCAAGCCCAACTTGATGGACGAGTCGCCCGAGTCGTGCCGCCGGATCAAAGTACAGCAGCCGATCCTCACGAACGCCGATCTGCAAAAAATCCGCGGCATTTCGGATCCGAATTTCAAGAGCAAAACGCTGCGGATGCTGTTCCGCGTCGCCGAGGGCCCCGATGGCCTGGGCGCGGCGGTGGATGCCATGTGCCGGGAAGCCTCGCAGGCGATCAAAGACGGCTATAAGTTCCTGATCTTGAGCGACCGCGGCGTCGACGGCCAATGGGCGCCGATCCCGAGCCTGCTCGGCATCTCCGCCGTGCATCACCATCTGGTCCGCGAGTGCACGAGAACGGAAGTCGGGTTGATCCTCGAGACCGGCGAGCCGCGCGACGTGCATCAGTTCGCCTGCCTCATCGGCTACGGCGCCGGGACCATCAATCCCTATCTCGTGTTCGAATCGCTCGTCGACATGGAGCGCGACAACTATCTGCCGGAAGGGCTCGATGCGCAGACGGCGGAGGGAAAATTCATCAAGGCCATCAACAAGGGGCTGCTCAAGATTTTCTCGAAGATGGGCATCTCCACGGTCCAGTCCTATTGCGGCGCGCAGATCTTCGAGGCGATTGGCTTGAACCACGAGGTCGTCGACCGTTATTTCACGGGCACGCCGTCGCGCGTCGAAGGCATCGGCATCCGCGAAATCGGGGAGGAGACCTTGCGGCGGCATCGCGTGGCCTATGAGCCGGCCGCCATTCGCCAGCTCGATTTCGGCGGCGAAATCCATTACCGCATTCAGGGCGAACACCATAACTGGAATCCGGACACGATCTACAAACTGCAGCACGCGAGCCAATCGAACGATCCCAAGACGTACGCCGAGTTTGCACAGCTGGTGAACGACGAGAGCGCGCGGCGGTCCAACTTGCGCGGCCTGCTCGAATTCAAGTTCGGCCCGACGCCGGTTCCCCTTGAAGAGGTCGAGCCGGCGAAAGACATTGTCAAACGGTTCAACACCGGGGCGATGTCGTTCGGATCCATCAGCAAAGAAGCGCATGAGACGCTGGCCATCGCCATGAATCGTCTGGGCGGCAAGAGCAACACGGGCGAAGGCGGTGAAGATCCCGAACGGTTCAAGCCGTTGCCGAACGGCGATTCGAAGAACAGCTACATCAAGCAGGTGGCGTCCGCACGGTTCGGCGTGACGGCGCATTACCTGGTGAATGCGCGGGAACTGCAGATCAAGATGGCGCAGGGGGCCAAGCCCGGCGAGGGCGGCCAGCTCCCCGGCCACAAGGTCGACGAAAACATCGCCAAATTCCGTTACGCCACGCCGGGCGTGCAGCTGATCTCGCCACCGCCGCATCACGACATTTATTCGATCGAGGATCTGGCGCAGTTGATCTTCGACCTCAAGAATTCCAATCCAGAGGCCGGCGTGTCCGTGAAGCTTGTGGCGGAAGTGGGCGTTGGCACGGTGGCCGCCGGCGTCTCCAAGGCCCATGCGGACAAGGTGCTGATCAGCGGCGACTCGGGCGGAACAGGGGCCTCGCCGCTCTCGTCGATCAAGTACGGCGGGATACCGTGGGAGTTGGGTCTCGCCGAAACGCATCAAACGCTGGTGCTTAACGATCTGCGCGGCCGCATTCGTGTCGAAACCGACGGGCAAATGAAGACCGGACGAGATGTGGTCATTGCGACTCTGCTGGGCGCTGAGGAATATGGTTTTGCCACGGCGCCGCTGATCGTCGAAGGCTGTATCATGATGCGGAAGTGCCATCTGAACACCTGCCCCGTCGGCATTGCCACGCAAGATCCCGAGCTGCGCAAGAAATTCAACGGAAAGCCGGAGCACATCGTCAATTACCTGTTTTTCGTCGCCGAAGAAGCGCGGCAACTCATGGCTAAGCTGGGCTTCCGGACGATCAATGAAATGGTGGGCCGCGTCGATAAGCTGAAGATCATCAAGGCCGTCGACCACTGGAAGGCCAAGGGATTAGATCTGACCCCGCTCTTGACCATGCCTGACGTCGCGCCGGAGATCCCCCGCTACTGTGTGCAGGAGCAAGATCACGGCCTTGAGTGCGTTTTGGACAATACGCTGATCGAACAGTGCAAGCCGGCAATCGACAAAGGACAGAAGATCACATTGGATCTGCCGATCAGGAACGTGAACCGCACGACGGGCACCATGCTGTCCAGCCGGATCGCAAGAAAGTACGGACTGGAAGGCTTGCCGGAAGACACGATCTCGATCAAGTTCACCGGTTCTGCGGGACAATCCTTCGGCGCGTTCCTTGCCAGAGGGGTCACGCTGACCTTGGAAGGCGAGTCCAACGACTACATCGGCAAAGGCCTTTCCGGCGGCAAAATCATCGTCTATCCGCCCAAGGACGTGCTGTACTCACCGGAGGAAACAATCCTCATCGGAAACACGTCTCTGTACGGCGCCACGCAGGGCGAGGCCTACTTTTACGGCATGGCCGGCGAGCGGTTCGCCGTGCGCAACAGCGGTGCCCGCACCGTCGTCGAAGGCACGGGCGATCACGGCTGCGAATATATGACGGGCGGTGTGGTGGTCGTGCTCGGCCGCACCGGCAGGAATTTCGCGGCGGGCATGTCAGGCGGCATCGCGTTCGTGCTGGATGATGAGGGGAAGTTCCAGAGCCGCTGCAATACCGGCATGGTCGAGCTCGAACCGGTCTCGACCAAGGAAGACAAGCAGCAGCTGCACGAATTGATTACGAAGCACTTCATGTATACGGGCAGCCGCAAGGCGAAGCAGGTGCTGGATACGTTCGACGCCGTTCTGCCGAAGTTCGTCAAGATCATGCCGGTCGACTATAAGCGCGTGCTCGAAGAACGGAAGCGCAAAAAGAGCGCCGTGCACTGATGGGTGATCCAACCTGGGAAAGCACGTCCCGGCGTGCGCGGGTTGGGTGGCGAGACTGGGCCAGAGCACGTCCCAGCGTGCGGTTGGGTGGGTGAAAAAAGGCTTTTAGTACAAGGTAATGCGGAATTCAATGGCCATACGAATACTGAGACGCCATGGGTGACCCAAAGGGTTTCATGAAATATGCCCGAGAGGGCCCGAAGCGGAAGCCAATTGAGCTGCGC
>JBKPKC010000235.1:0-7228 GCA_046765595.1 Nitrospirota bacterium | reverse complement strand
ACTTTCGGCGACGCGCTCGAGGCGCATACGTATTTCGAGCGCGTCAGGGCCGACGTGGTCACCGGCCGTCGGCATGGCGTCACCGGGACGCCGACGTTTTTCGTGAATGGCCATCGGCAGCACGGCGCTGACGACGCACGCGCATTGACGGATGCAATCCGCAAGGTGCTTGCGTAGGCGCGGCTGGACGGGTCACCGCATGGAACAGACGCTGGAATTTCTTCTCCGTCACATCGAGCTCGTGGTCTTTTTGACCGTCCTCGCAGAGCAGGTCGGAGTTCCCATCCCTGCGATTCCGGTCCTCCTGGCCGCCGGGGCCGTTGCAGGAGACGGCCAGGCAAGCATGATCGTGCTCACCATGCTCTCCGTCCTCGCATGCCTGTTCGGCGACATGCTGTGGTTTGAGCTGGGGCGCCATCGGGGACGACAAACGCTGACGCTGTTGTGCCGGATTGCGCTGGAACCCGATGCCTGCGTCAGACGCACGGAGAATTTCTTTTTGATCCACGGGATCAGGGCGCTGATTTTCGCCAAGTTCATTCCAGGGCTGAGCACTCTTGCGCCGGCGCTGGCGGGTCTGTTCAAAATTTCGGTCGGACGATTCCTGGTCTTCAACAGTGCCGGCGCTCTCCTCTGGAGCTTCTGTTTCCTGCTGCTGGGCTATGTGTTCAGCGATCAGATCGCCTATGTGGCCGATCTGGCGGTGCAATTTGGACAAACGGCGACAGCGATCATCGCCGTCAGTCTCGCAGGCTACGTGCTGTATAAATATGTGCACAGGCAAAAACTCCTGAGGGACCTTCGAGTGGCGCGGATCAGTCCGGCCGAGCTCAAACAACTCATGGACGGTGGCTGCCAATCCGTGGTGGTCGATTTGCGCGGCGCGCTGGACCATATCGCGGACCCGTATACCATCCCGGGCGCCTTGCGCATTTCCGCCGAAGAGCTGGAGAAACGCCATCAGGATATTCCGCGAGACCGGGAAGTCGTCGTGTTCTGTGCCTGTCCGAACGAAGCAACTGCCGCGCGGATAGCGTTGATCCTGAGAAGGAAAGGGATTACGCGCATCAGACCTCTTGCAGGCGGCATCGACGCGTGGCGCGAACTGGCCTATCCTCTTGAAAAGGTGGTGGCCAAAGCGCCTGCTGCCGAGGCGGTGGAACTCTCAACGTAAGTCGCCCTTCCAAGCTTGCTCGTTCCTTCCCCAGAGGTTGCCTTTAAATTTCGCGAACATGACCGGAGAAGCGAGGCTGGAGCGGAGGCGACATCCATCTCTACGCAAACCCACTGGCAACAGTGGAAGGGTCGGCATCCGGTTCGTCGGTCTGGGCACCGCCGGGTTCGATCCGCAGGCTGAACAATGCCGCGGCAAGCCCCAGTAAGAACAGAACCAATCCTATTCCAATCACGCTCGTGTATTCGTTCACCTGCTCAGTGAGCCAGCCGAAAAACGAGATGCCGGCCAGCGACGTCGCCGTTGCGATCGCCGTATAGATGGACATGACGCGCCCCACCATGTCAGCCGGTACGAATTCCTGGATCATGCCCCAGGCGATCGGCGTCCATGTGCCGAATCCCATGCCGATGATCGTCACGAGCACCGTGGCCACGACCAGGTTCTGCGTGAGGACCAGCCCGCAGAGCGCGACTCCGCCGATCACGCAGGAGACCGCGATGACCTGCACGCGCTTCCTTGTCTCCCACTGTGACAACGGCACGAGGGCCAGCGAGACCACGAACAGGCCGATTCCGAGCCAGGACCAGAGATAGCCGACCTCGACAGGACCCAGGGCCAGCATCTTCTTGCCAAAGACCGGGAACAAGGTCGTGTAGGCGCCGGCCGCGAAGGTGTACATCGACGCCAACACGATGAGGATCACAATGGTCCGCTGGGTGAAGAGGGAATACCGGATGCCGTCGATCAGGTCTTGGAACGTCGCCGTGGCGGCGCCGACCTCGGGGCGCGAGGGTTTGCTCCAGGGCAGTTTGATCGGCAGCAAACAGACCGCCGATGCAAAATAGATCAATGCGTTCGCGCAGAGCACCTCCTGAGAGCCCGCAAAGGCGATTCCAAGACCACTCAAGGCGGGGCCGATGATGATGCCGATGCTGGTCGTGCTCTGCAGCATCGCGTTCGCGGCCACATATCGGGAGCGGTCAACCAGAAACGGCACGGAGGACGAGAGCGTCGGCACGAACATCGCCGTCGCGATGCCATAGAGGAAGACCAGCACATAGAGCATGTCGACGGTAAACACCTCGATCGAAAGGACGCAGGGGACCACGCCGATCATGATGCCGCGGGCGACGTCGGTAATGATTAAGATCGCTTTTTTAGGCAACCGATCGACCGTGACGCCGATGAGCGGCCCTAGGAGAATGGGCGAGAGCGTTTGCAGCAAGCCGATCACGCTCGTTTTGAGTGCCGAGCCGGTGACGGAATAGACGAACCAGAGCAGCGCGAGACGGCTCACGCCATCGGCCACTTGGGACAGCACCTGGCTCCACCAGATAAGGCTGAAGTCACGGTTGAGCAGCAGGCGCCTTTTGGCGAGCATGGAGGTTGCCTTCATCTATCGACCATAGCGGTTTTACCGCCGGAAAGACAGAGGCGGGACGGGAGCAATGGGAAGCCAGGCCGCGGGACGCCTAGTGAAGGCCCTTCCCGCGACTACGATTGCAAAGCAATCGGTGGGTTGGGCGCGTGAGAAGAATGCCCACAGCGAGGATACCCATTTAAGGGCAGGAATGCGGACAATGTCAGCTCGACTCGAGCAGTCAGGATCTGAGGCGTCTAGGCAGGAAAGCAGAGAAATATCAGCATTTCAGGTGTTGTTATTCGGATGCTCAATGTTTATGCTCAGAGTACTTTTCCCCTGACTCCGACGCCAGAAAGGCGGTGTCCATGCTCTCCCAGACAAGCAAAGATATCAACACCTTCGTGACCGCATGCGAGATGTTATTGGCACCCGCGATTATCCCGCAAGAACTCACCCTGCGCGAGAGTCAGGCGATTCAGTACTACCTCTCGGCGTTATCCGTAAAATTCCCCGCACTATCGGAATGATTCTCCGCTGGATACCCCTACGCTTCCACCATCTGCAGGCTCATGCCATGCTGGCCATTGCCGGCACGGCGCGAGAACAGCGTGGCCACCCAGGCCGTGATCAATAGCACCAGGCCTAAGCCGACCAGACTTTGCGCCGGTCCGATGGTATCCGCAATCCAGCCGAAGCCCGACATGCCCACCATCGCCGCTGCCATCGATCCCGTGCTGAACGTCGTGAGCACCCTACCCATGAGGTGCGAAGGCGTGAGTTCCTGAAGCAGGGCCCAGACCACCGGATTGAGCACCGCCGCGCCTGCCCCGACCAAAATCACGAAGCCTGCGGCGAGGAGCGGAGACTCGAGCACTGCAAGCGTGCAGGTGGCCAGTCCGCCCACCGTCGTACCGCCGACCAGAATCTGCATGCGGCTCCGCACGTCGTTCTTCTGCCTCAGCGCCAGCCAGGACGACGCGGCCAACATGCCCGCGCCGAGGGCCGACCAGAGCCAACCGAGCTGCACCGGACCCACGTTCAGCAGTTCCTTGGCATAGACCGGCAGGACAAAGACGAATGCACTCGCCCCCAGGTTGAAGAGGGCTGTGATGATCACCAGCAACAACACGGTCGAGCGGTTGCCGAAGACAAAGCGAAAGCCCACCGATAAATCGCTGACCAGGGATTCGGGTTGTTTCGCCGCGTTTTGAGTGAGCGGTATGGCTTCGCTGCTCCGAATCGGGATCAGGAAAAGTGCCGAAATGAAAAACGTGGCCGCATTCATATAGAGGACGTGCTGCGCGCCGATCAGCGCAATCAGAATGCCGCTGACTGCGGGGCCCAACAGGCTGCCGATATTATTGGTGCCCTGGATGAGGGCATTTGCCGAGACGAGTTCGTTTCGCCGGACCAAATGAGGCACGGCCGAAACCAGCGCCGGCCCAAACACCGTCGAGACCATGGAGGTCAGGAAGATCAGGACAAACAGCCCTTCGAGACTCAGGTGCCCCAGACCATACAAGGCCGGAATGAGCAAGGTCAGGAACGTGCGGATCAGATCCACCCAAATCATGACCGGTTTCTTTCTCAGACGGTCGAGATATACGCCGATGAGCGGGCCAAAGAAGAAGGGGGGAACTGTTTGTATCAGGCCCACGGTTGCAATCATCATCGCCGAGCCGGTGAGCTCGTAGACAAACCACAGCAATGCGACCTTGTTGAGGCCCTCGCCGATTTGCGACGTGACTTGCCCCCACCAAAGCAAACCAAAATCCCTCGTCTTGATGAGCCGCCAACCTCTGCTCTCGCAATCCATGCTGGAAGATCCTCCTTCAGGCTGTGATGCCAAGTACTAAAGCAAAGGACAGACCAACGTAGTCACCGGGAGGCGCCTGAAAACGCATACAGCAAAATCGCGGCAATCCAAAAACGCTGTAGGTGGTGGCCCACAGACAGGGTCCGATCGCACGGAACGGAAGGGAAAATCTGTGGCTCTTTTGTGCCCCGTTTACAACAGGATTTGTAGGGTGCTCCCGCTAGCAGAACCTCCAGCCAAGAACTGGGGTTGACCGTCCAATGTACTCGTGCGAGCCACGCCAAAGTGCATCGCCTTAGGAGAAATATATAAAGTGATGCTTCAAATCTAGAAAGGGGAGCCGGCCGTGGCGGCCGGCACCCCGCAAATGGACATTACCGACCGGCTGATCCGGCGCCTGCCATCCCGCTCGACTGCGACCCTGATCTCCCTGATCCCATTCCGGAGCTCGACGTTCCCGAGCTGCCCATAGTTGAGCCGGAATTCGCCCCCGTGTTGCCGCGCTGCATTCCTGTATCCGCTCCGCTTCCCGGGCCTGAACCGGGATCACTCGAGCTACCGCTTCCCCTTCTGGATGATCCAGTGCCGCTTCCCATGCTGCCGCTTCCTGCCGCTCCGGAGCCGGATCCCAACCCCGTGCCTCCCGATTCGGCACTGCCCATTCCACCCGGCGTTCCTCCGCCGCCCATTCCGCCCACACCTCCGCCCGCTCCTCCGCCCATGCCGCCGCCTCCTCCTCCGCCGCCAGCCTGAGCAAGGATGAGAGGGAGCCGGCCATCAGACTGATCCAATGCTTCAACATTTGATCCATAGACGAGCGCCACACCAAGGGCAGCCATGCAGACTACATCAGCACGAATATCCGTCATAAAGACCTCCAAGCCAGTTGGCACTGTGACATCCACCTCAGGCTGCTTTTTGCAGATGTTCTTTCGCATCGCAAAGGCGCGCGAACTTTTGATTCGTCGCGCTCCGTACCAGCAGACCCAGGCCGCTTGCTGCCAGTGTCGCGGCACCAACCGTCTGCTGGCTCAGCCCGTAGAGCAGCGCCGCGGAGCCCATGAGGGCTGCGGACATACGCGCCGTCGGAGACCAATGCTGAATGAAGGCAAAGCGGGGGTCGCGCTTAGGCAGGCCTTGACGCGCGGGAACGCCTTCCAGCGATGTGTGCCGGTTCATACGGTTGATAATCTGTGAGACGCCCCGGACTCGTCGAACGGCGGTGCAAATGTCGTCGACCTCGTCCGCCAGCACCCGGCCGCTGAGGGTCACGACGCCTCCATCCGTCACATGGACATCGATCGCGGACGGGTGACGCATATATAACCCGAGTTTGGCGCTGATCGTTTGCGCCAACACATGATCAGGGACCGGCGGCTGGGGTGGCACCCATGACTTGACCGCCGCGCCCGGTCCTAAGGGGCGGTTTCGTGCATCCCGCGAGGCGCTGCCTGCGAACTCGCGCCTTGCTCTCGGCACGAGCGCTCGCCGGGGTCTTCCTCGGACTGGATCCAGGAAAAACATGAGGCCAGCCCCTAGGCTCGCACCGCCGACCAGCGAAAATGCATGTTGCATTGTGCCCTCCTTCGGGAAAACCTCATTTCAAATCTCCCATGCGATTTCACCTTCGCTGAAGCACCGGTCTGCCATCCGCCTCACTACGCCGCAGACCGCTTGTCGACGTAATAGGCTTCCGGCGGAAGCGGCTCGACCACCGTCGCCTGAAGACCTTTTTCGCCCGGCTCGATGTTAAGGCTGACGGACATGCCGTCCATCTGCTCGAACCGGAGATCGCGTACCGCATTTTTGTGAAAATAGACCTCGGTCCCGTCGTCCGTCGCAATGAAGCCGTAGCCTTTATCGGCAAACAGCTTCGTAACCACGCCGCGTTCTGGCGGGACAGTCACATCGATGTTGTGCGAGGCCCGCTTCTCCCGTATTTTTTCGAGCTCGAGCTTGAGCGCGTCAAAACTGTCCTGAATCGCTTCCGCAAATGTGGCGGCCTGCTTTTCGGCCGTGATCGTATGGCCCGGAATTTGGACCACGACGAGCACGCTCTTCGAATCATCCGGTTTACGGTGATCATGCCTGGTGAGCCTGACCCGGACATGCGTGACATCGTGTCCGGGATACAGATCCGCGACACGCGCCTCGATGTCCGCCTGCCGTTCGGGCTTGATGTCTGTATGCACGCCTTCGATATCTACATGCATCGGCTCCCCCCTTCATCTCAACATTCAAACAACTGCACCAAGCGCAATTGGCCGCTTTCGTTGCCTTGCGATTCAGGATCTAAAATCTGGGGTTTGCAACGTCAGGCGATCTCGCCCATTAAGCATCGCCGGCCTGTTTTCGAGAACTAGTGCCTGCCCTTGAGAGAGAGAGGAGACCCCGAGGATGGAGAGAAGGAGAACCCGTTCGCTAGCTCTGCAGCATCAGACGATCGCCACGTTTGATCGTGCCCCCCTGGACAACCTTCGCATAGACGCCGACATTCCCCTCGTTGCGCTGAACGGCTGTCCGCAAAATGCCGTTGTCTTTGGGCAAGCCGCCCTGGGCAAGCGTCGTCATCACGCAGCGGCCGCAGGATCCCGTGATGGCGAGTTGGGCATCGCCGATTTTCACGGTCCTGCCGATCCAGGATTGTTCGGCGAATCCCTTTTCCCCTTCGGGCGTACTGATCAGGATATTCGGCCTGAATCGTGCGGGGTCGAAACGGCCTTTTTGATACGTCTCATTGAGCTGGACAAGCGTCGCGGTGGTGATCAGATGAAGAACGGCACCGTCGAAGAAGGTGCCCTTGGGAAGGGCAAACTCAGTGACGGCGTTCCGATGATCGAGGCCATCCATGTCGGGCCAGTATTGCTCCGCC
>JBKPKC010000234.1:0-5093 GCA_046765595.1 Nitrospirota bacterium | reverse complement strand
GCTTCTTGTCGAACAGGGTGGAAATCTTGACGTTGCTCTGTCCCACGCACAGACGGCACGCGAGCAACAGCCTGAAGATCCCCACATCGCCGACACGTTAGGATGGATCTATTACAAGAAGAACGCCTACTTCCTTGCGGTGAGCCTCCTCAAAGAAGCTGCGAGCAAACTGGCCGCCGATCCAATCGTCCAATACCACTACGGCATGGCACAATATAAGAGCGGAGATAAAGTGGAGGCGAAGAAGGCTCTGCAGGCGTCTTTGAAATTGAGCAAGGATTTCTCAGGATTCGAGGAAGCCCAGAAGACGCTTGCCGGATTGTAATTTCAGCTGGAAAGCGATGGGTCGGCTGACCTGGTACTGTGGATCGAATAGCTCAGCCAAGAAAAAAGGCCAGTCCTCAAAGGACTGGCCTTTTATATTGACCGAAAACAAAAACGGGCTAAACCTTAGCGGACTTCCGTCTCCAAATTCCGATGCCGGCCAAACCACCGCCAAGCAACAGCAATGATGCAGGCTCAGGAGTGGTGCTCGGAACATTCTGCGACAGAAGACTGCCGGTTTTATCGCAGAATCCCCCCTGACTGCAGGACGTGAAGTACACTTTCAGATGGGGATCGGTCAAGTCAGGTGCGGCACCCGTATAGTCGATGTTGAAGGTCAGTGTATTGGCCCCATTGAACAGCCGAGTCCCGCCATTCTTGCTGAAACAATAAACAGCCGGGCCACCTCCGCCATCGCAACCGTCCGTCGAGCTCGCATTAAGCTCTTCGTTTGTAACGGTCCAGCCGGTCAAAGACAGTGTCGTGCTAGCAAAGGTGGTACCAAGATCCTTCAATCCGAAGGCTTGGATGCCATTTATGCCAGTCCAGTCACCGCTTGCGCTCTGAAGACCGGTCATTGTCAAAGAGAAGGTGTTGCTGTCCACGCTCGCAAACGAGAACGTCACATCTTGGAATGTCAAAGACGCCCAAGAGCTCGGCGTACCCACCAAGCCAAGTGCCAAGACCATGATTCCAACTACGAGAAGCATTTTACCTTTCATCTCTTCACCCCCTTCAAGGCATAATCTGAGATTGACTGGCCGCTCGTATTGCACATTTCCTGCCGGGGGAGACGGTTTGTATAAGTGTTTGAGAGATCATATTTTTTTATTTCAAAAGTAGTATTAGGATATTAGTGTTCGTAAGCTTTACTTACAGTATAATAAAACGCCTTCAAGGGGGCTTCACTAAGTTGAAACGTTTACAAGTACTTATGGTTAACCGGCACTTGTAAACTTTGTTTACACGCTATTCTAGATTTCCTGACGCTGGTGCAAATACAAAAGGAGAGTGTTATTAGTGACTTAGCAAAGAGAGCGATTAGCGCGCGGCGGGTGCCGATGCCAGATTTAACGCTAGCGACAACACCTTATCCTTTCTGATCGTCCGACTTCTTTTTGAACCCATAACGAGCGAGAAGTTGGTAAAGCGTCGGCCGGCTCACTCCCAGGTAACTGGCGGCTCGAGTCACGTTACCGTCGGCCTTTTCCATGGCCAGCCGTACCAGTTCTTTTTCGCGATGATCCCGCGAAGCTTTGAGCGTCGCCGAATCAGACGGTCCGGCGATCTGGAGCTCCAGATTCTCAGGAGTAATGTAACGCCCCTCTGCCATGACGACGGCGCGTTTAATTCGATTCTCCAACTCCCGAACGTTACCCGGCCAGTCGTGGGAGGCCAGCGCGTCGACGGCTTGAGGCGTAAAGCCTTTGAGGGGTTTCTTGAGTTCGTCGGCGAATTTCAACAGGAACGTCCGTGCCAATAGCGGGATATCCGAGGCTCGTTCGCGAAGCGCAGGGACCGCGACGGTGACGACACAGAGCCGGTAATAGAGGTCCTCTCGAAAGCGGCCTTCATTGATGGCTTTGCGTAGATCGACATTTGTGGCGGCTAGGATTCTGGCATCGACCGCGACGGCTTCCTTTGCGCCGAGACGAATAACCTCATGATCCTGCAGAAAACGAAGCAGCTTCACCTGAAGTCCCAAGGGGATATCCCCGATCTCGTCGAGAAACAGCGTGCCCCCCTGAGCACTTTCAATCCGGCCTTTCCGCTGTTGGCTCGCTCCCGTGAAGGCGCCCTTTTCGTATCCGAATAATTCGCTCTCCAATAGTGTCTCAGGAATCGCGCCGCAGTTGATCGGCACGAACGGTGCCGCTTGCCTCGTGCTCTGGCGGTGGATCGCCCGAGCCACCAATTCTTTGCCCGTTCCGCTTTCTCCCGTGATCAGCACCGGCACGTCCGAGGGGCTGACCCGGCGTACCATGCGAAAGATCTCCTGAATGTGGGCGCTATCGCCGACCAGGCCCTCGAAATCATTTTGACCGCTCTTCTTCTGTAATTCTCGATGTTCCTGCTCGAGATTGGCAAGATAGCTCGCCCGCTGGAGGACGACCCTGAGCACGTCCAACTGAACCGGCTTTTCGATGAAATCATACGCCCCGCTTTGAACGGCGGTGATGGCCTTGGCCCGATCGCTGTTGCCGGTAATGACAATGATTTTGACCAAGGGATTCACCTGAAGCGCTTCCCGCAAGATCGCGAGGCCTTCCGAGGCCCCTTCGACATCCGGCGGAAGGCCCAAATCGAGCAAAATCACCGGAGGCCGGATCTGCCGTACGTGCGTGAGTGCGGCGGTCCGATCGGCAGCTTCTACAATTTCGTACTCGGATGCGAGCGCCCATTTCATTTGATCGCGAATCTCAGCATCATCATCGACAAGGAGCAGCGACAGACGGGTCGTCATCACGATTCCTTGGACGTCAGGCGGAGGTGATCGAACAAGCCGTTGCGGCAACGTTGTTCCGCTCCGGCGAGCTTAATGGAAACTCGATCCGGACCTGCGTTCCTTTGCCGACGACACTCTTGATCTGGATGATGCCGCGATGGCCTTCGACGATCTGCTTGCACTGGTAGAGCCCCACGCCAAGCCCGCCCGGCCTACTGGATTGCGACGGCCGGAATAAGGTCTCCAACATGCCGGGAGGGATCCCCCGCCCCGTATCTTCAACCAGAATCACCGCGGTTTCCTCTGAGTTTTGCGTGACAATCGTGATCTCCCCGCCCCCGGCCATGGCCTGCCGTGCATTGAGAATCACATTTAGAAACACTTGCTGAATCTGCTCGCGCACCCCGATCACGGACGCCGCACAGCCGGCCGTGACATTGATCCGCACGGCGCCGTCGGCTCTTAGCGGCGCCACAATCTCCTCGATCAACTCCGACAGATTCAAGGGTTCCGGCGTGCCGGCCCCTCCCGGCTTCAATGACTTAAACGACAGTTTGGTCATCAATGCGGTCATTTTTTTTGCCGTATCGGATACCGTTCTCATCGCCGACTCCTGGAAAGCCGGATCCCGGCCATGACTCTCGGCGTTTTGAGCGACAAGGGAGAGTCTCGCGGCAAGGTTCTTCAAATCATGAAGGCAAAACACCGAAAACCGGTGCAAGGCTTCTAATTCCGCCGATGCCTGACGATCTTCCGCCAAACTCGCGTGGGAGAGCAACGCGCCGACATAGTGTGAAACTCCCTGGAGCAAATCGCAATCATCGGCTCCATAGTCCTCGCTGTGAAGAGGGCGGCCCAACGCCATGAAGGCTTTGAGTTGCCCATGTGCACGAATCGGAAAACACAGCACGACTCCTGATGTTGCCAACGGATCGCCGGCACCGCCGTCTTCCGTCTCCGGCAGCGGACGGCGCTGATCGAGCAATACGGCCCCATCCTGCCGCGACAGCTCGATAACGACCGGATGAGACAAGGCCAACGGAGGCAGATCCCTCTCCGACGTCATCGAACGGATTTGGCAGAACACCCGGTCCGCCTCGCGAAACGACCAGATCGAAATCGTCGTCGTTGGAAAGGTTTTGATCAAAAGATCGAGCAGCCGATCCATGATCGCCTCTCTTTCCGCCGCCTCTTGAAACGTCTCGGTAACGCGAAGCCATTGCGCCCGATAATCATATTTGGAGCGGTAAAAATTTCTACTGAGAAAGCGGCGAATCTCCGCCCTCACCGTTTTCGAGAAGGCGGCGATCGCCAGCACGACGAGCGCCCCGAAGACCACGACGATGCTCAGCCCGACTCCCAGGGGCTGATTCGTCCGGCGAAACCACTCTCCCAGCGCGCCCACGGCGAGCAAATAGAGACCGATCACAATAAAGGTGACGGAACCGAAGAGCGCCTGCTGAGAAATGTACGTGTGCACCAATACCTCACGCAGGCGGCTCCTTCCCAGGCCATACGCGATGAGCGCCAAGGCCATGATCGAGACGAGGCTCGACACCAGGACATGCTCAACGTGCCAGACGGAGAGGAGCAGCATCTGGCTGGCCTGATAGATCTGATACCCCGCCAGTCCTCCCAGTCCGATGATCATGAATTTCAGCCGGTGGCGGACGGGCTCTCGGCTCGCCCTCAACACCAACTCCAATTGCGCCAAACCCAATGCCGTGGCGATGACGACGAAAATCAACGCCACGTGGCCTAGGGACGACATCACAATCGCCGTTTGTCCGCCGGGGAAGGCTTGCCACTCGAACAGCCGGCCGCTGACGACTAGGGCCGACAGGACAATGCCAAGACCGCCGATTGTCCTTGCTCGCCATCGGGTGGCAGCATCATGGGCCCGTTCGATGGGATCGAGGAATGCCAAGCCGACGTAGAGCAAGGCAGCCGGCTGAAGGAGCTCGGCGATCATGGAAAGCATGCGCCAATACAATGCATGCCCTTCGTCGACGAGGCTTACACCATTGGCGAAGTGTGCGACAGCCGTCGCCCCCAGTAGGGCCGCCAAACTTCTATGCGCGGATATGGATTGTGGTCTGACTAACAAGAGGCCAGCTATGGCAACGGCCACCGCTGACGCCGAAAATGCTGCCAGTGACAGCCATGTGAGGGGTATCATCGTTCCGCGTCTGCCCTGAAGACGGGTCCTCTGTTAACGTCAATTCAACGACGTTTTCAAGGCGGCACCCGGGACGGCGACGCCAATCAGCCGATATGGCGGTAGAGCAGTCGTCCCGCCAATCGCAATACGGATTCCGGAAGG
>JBKPKC010000233.1:0-5388 GCA_046765595.1 Nitrospirota bacterium | reverse complement strand
AATCTGCAGCCTTCGACCCCCGGCCCCTACTATAGTTATAAGGAATGGGATTCCAAAGAACCCTACGATTGTATACCCGACACATATTTCGACGCCTCGGACGGCGGGGACATCGAAAAGGAGGTCAACAAGGCCATTGCGGATATTTTAAAACGCGCCGCCTCCGGAACCTCGTTGTCCGTGTTGGCCTCGTCGACCACGGGCGATGGAAGCATTTACCAGGCCTATTTCTTTCCGGAAGAATTCGACACGATCGGCGATGCAGCGAATCAAGTTCGGTGGACCGGTTACATCCAGGGTCTGTGGGTCGATAGTTACGGAAACATGCGGGAGGACACGGTCCAGGACGGACGATTGGTCTACGCGGACGACAACATCATCGAAACGTGTAGCGCCACCGACAAGACGACGAAATTCATCCGTTATCCAGACTCGAACGGGGATGGGAAGAAGAACGACAGCCCGGCGGGGTCGTGCGATACCGACGGAAGAGACTTGCGCGAGATGCAAGGCATCTGGGAGGGCGGAAGATTGCTGGCGAAGCGCGATCTCTCGACCAAACCGAGAAAGATTTTTACCTGGGTTGATCTGGACAACGACGGGCAAGTCGGGACGAACGAACAAAAGGATTTTGCAATCAACGGCGGAAGCGTCACGACCGGCCTGTCGTCCAACGAATGGAAGGCCTATTTGCAAGGGACTGCGACCGGGACGTTCACCGCAGGCAATATTATCAGCTATGTCTCGGGAACCGCCGTGGCGAACATGCGTAACCGCACGAAAACGATTCCAGGCGAATCCGGTACCTACGTCTGGCGGCTGGGCGATATCGTGAATTCGACGCCGACGCTGGTCGGCACACCGCAAGAACGGTTCGACGTGCTCTACGGCGACACGGGATATCGGAAATTCGCGCAGCGGTGGAAAACTCGACGCATGACCGTGTATGTCGGGGCGAACGACGGAATGCTTCATGCCTTTAACGGAGGATATTCCCATCGTGGCGACAATCCCTCCACGACCGACAAGGTCGAGCATGGATATTACACGACGGGTCTGACCTCCAATGATTCGACGAAACCCGCCTTGGGTGAAGAGATTTGGTCGTTCATTCCCTATTATCTCTTACCCCAGCTGCGCTGGATGGCGCAGGATGATTACACGCATGTGTCGTACGTCGATCTGAAAGCCAAAGCCACCGATGTGAGAATCTTTTCGTCCTACACGGCCACCGAATCCGGCTGTTCCTCAGATCCGATTCCGGACACCTGCATCCACCCCGATGGCTGGGGGACGATCCTCATCGTTGGACTCCGGTTCGGGGGCAGCTGCGGTTCCTGTGCGGCAGTCGCAGCCGGCAACAACGGCGGTCCCCCTCTCACGTACAACGCAGATTTCAACAACAACGGGACTACGACCGATACGAACGACACGAGAACGTTCTATAGCGGGTACATCGTGCTCGATGTGACCGACCCGGACAATCCCAAGGTCTTAAACGCCTTTACCTCGTCGTCACTCGGGTTGACCACGAGTTATCCCACGATCGTCAGGACCAGTCCCAGCGCCGATGGCAAGAACATCCACACCAATGCTCGATGGTACATGGTCGCGGGCTCAGGTCCGCACGGATACGACGGCGGGGCGGCCGCAGGGGCGAATCTGTTTGCGGCAGAGTTGGTCCTTCCAGGGGCGTCCAGTCGAATTACCTCAACGATGCCGGTATTGGACGACCTGGCGGGAGCCAGCGGAACAGCATATTCGAGCTTCATGGCCAGTCCGATTACCTATGATCGCGATTTGGACTACCGCTCTGATGCCGTCTACGTCGGGCGATCGATCGCACCGACGGGGACCCATACCGCCTGGTGGGGTAAGTTCTACCGTCTGATGATGGGCGCTTGCTCGGGCGATCCCTGTAAGCCCGACACGGTGTCGGGGGGGTCCGGCAGCACATGGGGGATCCCGGGGAAGGCCGCCGGGACGCGCATTCCCACCGTCATCGTCCAACAGGTTACGATCGGCGGCTCTCCCATGGATCTGGGGCCCGTGACGGCCTCATCAACCGTCACGCTGGATACGTCGAATAATTCCTGGATCTTTTTTGGGACCGGCCGTTTCTTCAGCACAGCGGATAAGACCAGCACAAATCGACAATATCTCGTCGGGGTGAAAGACAAGGTCGTGAGCGGAGCTTGTACTGAAGGCACAAGCCCGACAGGCTGTCTGCAGGAAAATCTTTTGGATGTCACCTCTGCCAACGTGTCGGGCACCACGGTCACGGGCGTTGGGTCCATCGCAACTTTCTCGGATTTGGTCTCGAATATTCAGACCGGCACCGCAAGCGTGTCGGCCAAAGACGGCTGGGTGCTGCAATTGGTGGCGGCCGATTCCACGGCTGGCTTAGGAGCCGAGCGAGTGATTGTCAATCTTACGTTGATCGGCGGGGCGCTGTTTACGCCGACCTTCATGCCTTACACGGATACCTGTACGGCATCAGGGGTGAGTTTTATCTACGGCACATACTATCTCACTGGAACCGGCTACCCTGAGCCGATTCTGACCGATTCCGGCGGAGGCGCCAGGAGAGTGTCGGCAGGAGAAGGCGTGGCGTCGTCGGTGGCGATCCAGGTCGGAGCCGAACCGACAGGAATGGCCGGCTTTTACCAGTCCAGCAATTCCTTGCTGAACAAACTGACGCCAAAAGTGCCGTCAGTCGCGTGGAGTCAGTTCTTCTCCTGGAACAGCGAACGAAGCTGACACGCATGATCGAATGTCATTCAGAGGACACGATCACTCGGGTCCAAGGCGCCAAGCCTTGGACCTGGGCGGCTATGAAACGGCCTTGGGGTGTGCTCGTGCCGCTTCTTTTCTTTGCCTGCATGCCGACCGTGGATAAGGAGGAGAGTCTGACGCGAACAGGCGGAAACCGTCCTCCCGTCATCCGCGGTATTTCGATTCAGCCCAGTCCGTTGATCCTGTCAGGCCCTTTCACCGCGATTGTTCAGGCCCAGGATGACGATGGGGACAATATCAATTTCCGTTATCGTTGGTTTGCCAATGGCAAGCTCGTCGCCGAATACCGAAAAGAAACGGTTGAACCGAAACTGTTCAAGCGGGGAGACCAGGTGACGGTGGAAGTGATCCCGTCGGACGGCAAATGCGAGGGCCTGCCGCTGGTGAGCCGCCCCATGACCGTCGCCAATACCGCCCCGATCGTGTCCTCCGTCTCAGTGACCATGGAGGAACCACCGTCACGCCGGGCGACCGCACAGGCGGATATCATGGATCCCGATGGCGACTCGGTGACGATCGTCTATCGCTGGTACAAAGGAGAGGAACTCCTCAAGGAAGGGGAGATGAACAGCCTCGACCTCTCATCGTTGAAGACCAAGGACGCGGTACAGGTCGAGATCGCTGCAGGCGACGGCCTCTCGGCTCCGACCACGGTGCGCTCATCGGCCTATTCGTTGAGCAATAGCCCTCCCAAGTTCGTCTCAACCCCGACGTCCATGTCCGGGACAGGTCAATATTCGTATCAGGTCCAAGCCCAGGATCCCGACGATGACGCGATCGTCTTCAGCCTCGAGACAGGTCCGTCCGGCATGACGATCGACGCTCAGTCAGGCATGCTTCGGTGGACTCCGGGCGGCGAGGCAGCCGGTGTCCAGCAGGTCCGCGTCATAGCCAAGGACGCACGTGGAGGCTTTGCGACCCAGGAGTTCGAGTTGTCGATGTCAGCTCCCGCAAAGGCCTCATAGTCCGGACCGGTCTCTCCTAACAGATAGCTTGTCCCTTGCCGGCTGCTTTGCTAAAATCATCCTACATAGATTAGGAGGGACGGGCTTCGGCCCTCGTGCGTAAGCTCAAGCTCCGAGAAGGCACCAACACCGCCGTTTTGTTCGGCCATCACGACCGGCACCTCAAGCTGATCGAAGAAGACCTCGGCGTGCGCCTCTCGGCGCGCGGCGAAGAACTCACCCTGGACGGTAATCCCGACGCGACGCGCTATGCCGAGCGCGTGCTCACGGAGCTGGCCGGCCTGGCCAACGACGGCATGCTGATTCAGCCCGACGATGTGGCCCATGCCTTGACCGCGTTGCGGCAGAGTCCCGAGACGCCTCTGAAAGAGCTCTTGTCGAACGCGACGACGATTGTCACGAAAAAGCGGTTCGTGGCACCCAAGACGCCCACGCAAAAGACATATATCGAAGCGATTGAAAGTCACGACATTGTGATCGGCATCGGTCCGGCCGGCACCGGCAAGACGTATCTCGCGATGGCAATGGCGGTGAGTGCGTTGATGAAGCGCGAAGTCAGTCGCATCATTCTTGCGAGGCCTGCGGTCGAAGCCGGTGAAAAACTTGGGTTCCTCCCGGGTGACATGATCGCGAAGGTCAATCCGTATCTTCGGCCGCTGTACGATGCGTTGTTCGACATGATGGATATGGAGCGTGCGACGCGTGCGATCGAGCGCGGCGATATTGAAATCGCCCCGCTCGCGTTCATGCGTGGCCGGACGCTGAACGATTCGTTCGTGATTCTCGACGAGGCGCAGAATGCGACGGCCGAACAGATGAAGATGTTTCTGACGAGGCTCGGGTTCAATTCCAAGGCCGTGGTCACGGGCGACATCACGCAGGTGGATCTGCCTCCGGATCGTGTGTCGGGATTGATCGAGGTACGCGACATCCTTCGCCACGTTGAGGGCATCCGTTTTGTCTATTTCGATGAGCGTGACGTGGTTCGTCATAAACTGGTTCAGGACATCATCAAGGCGTATGACCAGCATGAGAACGCCGTGAATTCCGCACCTCAGGCCGCGCAGGCGGGACGCCGCGCGTCCTCGGCTTCCCACCGTCCATCCTCCTCCTTGCCGAGCCAGGCGAAAGGTTCCTGGGGCCAGCCGCATTAATGCCCGTTTCCCTTCAGGTACATGTCCGCTCGATGGCAGTGGGTCGAAGGCGGGTGCTTGAATTGGCACAAGCCGTCCTCACCCTAATCGGCGAGCCGTCTGCAGATCTGAGCGTCTCGTTCGTCGGTGATTGGCGGATGCGGCGGCTCAACCGCTTGTTCCGGCACAAAGACCGGACGACGGACGTCCTCGCTTTCGCCTTTCGAGAGGGTCGGGCACCTCATGACTTCAGCCAGACCGGCGCGCATCTCGGTGATGTGGTCATCGCCCTGCCGGTCGCCCAACGCCAAGCGAAGGCTGGCAGCCGATCCTTGGACGAGGAAATCGTCACGTTGCTGATTCACGGCGTGCTGCATCTCTGCGGGTACGACCACGAACGCGGCCGAGCCGAAGCCTTGCGCATGCAGCGGAAGGAACGGCATCTGCGCCGGCGTCTCGGTCCGATCGACCGGTTCGTACGCGCCCACTCACAC
>JBKPKC010000232.1:0-6177 GCA_046765595.1 Nitrospirota bacterium | reverse complement strand
CGTTCTTCGGGTATACTAGAGGGCATGCTTCGAATGTGTCTCCGCATCGTGTTCGGATCGGCCGCGCTGATGCTCCTTGCGGCGGGTCCGGCCGAAACTCAGGTCATCACATCCGGACCACCGGCCTGTCCGACGATCGCGTTGACGTTCGACCTCTGCCCCGTCCGAAAAGGAGCGGGCTACGACAAGGCGCTCATCGAGTATCTCATCGAGCACAAAATTCCCGCCACTTTCTTCATGTCCGGACAGTGGATGGCGAAGCACGACCCGGAAATCGAACAACTTCTGGGCATCGGCTTTTTTGAAGTGGGGACCCACGGGGAGGTTCACGCGCATCTTCCCATGCACAACGCCGATGAGCAGCGGACGGAAATCGCCGCCCCGATCAAGTTGCTCAGTGAGCACTATGCCCATGAAGCCGTCCTCTTTCGTCCGCCGTTCGGGGAATACAACGACGTCACGGTGGACCTCGTTAAGGCCTTGGGCCTCCGGTTCATACAATGGACGATCGAATCCGGCGATCCCGATCCCATGCTCTCGGCGGAGCAGATCGTGGCGCGCATCGCCAAGCGCGCCAAAGGCGGCAGCATCGTGGTGCTGCATGCCAACGGCAAAGGCAAATACACCCGGCAGGTTGTCGAGCGGCTGACGACGGATGTGCTGCCGCGCAAGGGGCTCACACCGGCGACCGTTAGCGATCTTCTCTCATGCAAGCTTCCCAGGTAACCACTGGGCCGTCGATCAGGCCCATGCGGCCGGAGGACCGGGAACCCGTCATCCGGTTGCTCGCCGATTCCGACCCGTGGAAAACCCTTGGCTACGATCACAACGATTGGAGCCGCATCTTCAGCCCACTGCCGAATGGCCGCGAGACCTTCGTCGCGGAAGCCGGCGGCCTCATCACCGGTGTCGCTATCGTCCGGCAGAAATTCCTCCTCGGCGACTATTTGGAGCTGCTGGGAGTCGCCGGCTGGGCTAGACAACAGGGAACAGGCAGACACCTGCTCGCTCACGTCGAGGCCTTGGTGTTCGCGCGGGCCAAAAACCTGTTCGCCTGCGTATCAGACTTCAACACCGGTGCGCGCGCCTTCTACCGGAGACAGGGGTACCAGGAGATCGGCCCCATGCCCAATTTTCTGATCCCCGGCAGCGCTGAAATTCTCCTCCGCAAAACGGCGGGCCCGGCCAGAGAGAACCATCAGCAATCATGAGCCGCACCTGCGGCTCGGCCACGGCTTCCTCCGGCGCCTCCGGTGACCTTTGGCAACTCCTTGATGTACACTCGCCAACGACCCCTCGAGGGTGACCGATGGCCGATCTGAAAGTCAAAAAGCTGCTCCATACGCGCATGCGCGTCAGCGACATGGAGCAAACGCTCGCCTTCTATACGACGGTGCTCGGTCTTGAGGTGCTGGAACGCAAGGTCTCGCCGCGCGGCTCGCACCTGGCGTTCTTGCGCGTGCCCAACAGCGAGGAGTTGATCGAACTATGCAGTTTTCCTGCGAGCGGTCCAGTCAGGGTGCAGGAAGATCTCGTGCACCTCGCCTTTCAAGTCGAGAGCCTGGAGCAGACCGTCGCTGCCCTGGAGAGACAGGGCATTCGCATTACGGATGGTCCGACAAGCACGTCGTCGGGCAGCCGGTTCATATTTATCGATGCGCCGGACGGCTATGAAGTCGAATTGATCGAACGGCCGGCCGGCGTCAAGATTGTATGAGGAGATTCGCATGAAGAACGGGTTTTTTCGCGGTCATGGTTTAGGCAATGACTATCTGGTCATGGACCCGAAGGACTTGAGCTTCAAGCTCACGCCGGCCGCGATCGAAGCGATTTGCAACCGTCATTGGGGGGTGGGCAGTGACGGCATTCTCGCCGCCGGGCCGTCGACGAAAGCCGATTTCGGACTGCGCATCTTCAATCCGGACGGCAGCGAGGCGGAAAAATCGGGCAACGGTCTTCGGATCTTCGCCCGCTATCTCCATGCGACCGGAAAGACCAAGAAAAAGCGCTTCACCGTCGAGACCAAGGGCGGACTGGTCACCATCGATCTGCATCTCGACCGGCGAGGCGATGCGAGCGCCGTCACGGTCGACATGGGGAAAGCGACATTCGTCCCTGGTGCCTTGCCCTGCACACTCGCCGTCGAGGAGCTGATTCAGCAATCGATCGAAGCGGCCGGACGGTCCTTGAAGTTCACCGGCGTCAGCGTGGGCAATCCGCACTGCGTCATCTTCAAGCAGCCGGGCGAATCCTGGTCGCGGGAAGATTTGCTGGCGCTGGGGCCGGCACTCGAACATCATGGCATCTTCCCGAAACGCACCAACGTACAGTTGGCCGTCCCGACCGGCCCCCGGGAGCTGACGATTCTCATCTGGGAGCGGGGCGCGGGCGAAACGCAGGCCTCGGGCTCGTCGTCCTGTGCCGCAGCCAGCGCTGCCGTGCGGCTGGGCTTGGTCGCAAGCCCGGTCGCCGTCAAGATGCCGGGAGGCACGCTGACGATCGATGTCGGATCTGATTTCACCCTCACCATGAAAGGCCCCGTGGCGGAAGTCGCGCGGGGGAGTCTGAGCCCCTCATTCGTGCGTTCACTTCGATGACGTGCTGACCTTGCCCGCCGCCGAGCCCGCCTCGTAGAATGAGGCATGGCAACGGCCCAACCGGCGCTTGAATCGAAACTGGCTCACCTGCCCGATCAGCCGGGTGTGTACCTCTTCAAAGATCGTTCGGGCGACGTCCTCTACATCGGCAAGGCCGCCCGTCTGGCCGACCGCGTTCGCTCGTACTTTCTCAAAAGCGCCGACCCCACTCCCAAAACCACCCTGCTCGTCAGCCAAGTGGCCGACGTGGAGACCATGGTGACACGATCCGAACTGGAAGCGCTGATTCTCGAAAGCAACCTGGTCAAGCGTCATCGCCCGCGCTTCAACGTTGTGCTTCGGGACGACAAGCAGTACCCCTATCTTCGGCTGCCGGTGAAAGACCGCTTTCCGCGGCTGTCGATCGTCCGCCGCGTGCAGAAGGACGGCGCCCTGTACTATGGCCCGTACACGCCTGCCGGCGCCTTGCGCGAAACGCTGAAAGTCATCAAAAAGGTCTTTCCGCTGGCCACCTGCACGATCGAGATCGACGGCACGGCCGAACGGGCCTGCATTGAATTTGAAATCAAGCGCTGTATGGCGCCCTGCACGGGACAGCAAACGCAGGAGGACTACCACCGCATCGTCCGGCAGGTGCGGCAGTTTCTAGAAGGTCACGACCGGGAGTTGGTGGACGACCTGCGCGCGCAGATGGACGCCGCGGCGGCGCGCGAGGAGTTCGAGGAAGCGGCGAGATTGCGGGATCGGATTTTCAAGATCGAACGCACGCTCGAACGGCAGCGCATCACGCAAACCGCATCCATCGACCAGGATGTCATCGGTATCGCCCGTCACGGAACATCCGTCGATCTGCAAGTGTTGTTCGTGCGCGGCGGCTTGTTGATCGGCCGAAAAGACTTCTTCTGGCTTGAGTCCGAAGCGACCGATGAAGAACTAGTTCGCTCGGCCGTCGAACAGTTTTACAACAAGGAAGGACAGCCCCCCCGTGAGTTGCTGATTCCCGTCGATATTCCGGATGCCGACCTGTTGGCACGCTGGCTCTCGGACAAACGGGACGAAACCGTCCGAGTGCTCGCCCCCGAGCGCGGCACAAAACATCAGCTCGTCCTGTTGGCGGAGGAAAACGCCGCGGCGGCGTTGGCCGATCACCTGCGCAATCAGGAATTGGACCGGCGGGCCGGCGAGGAATTGCAACGTGTGCTCCGTTTGGACGCACCGCCGCGCCGGATCGAAGGGTTCGACATTTCGAACACGATGGGCAACCAGTCGGTGGCATCCATGGTCGTCTGGGAAGACGGGCGCATGAAAAAATCCGACTACCGCCGTTTCAAGATCGCCACCGTGCAAGGCGCCAACGACTTTGCCAGCATGCAGGAAGTGGTGACGCGCCGCTACAAAGGGATGGAAGATCTCGCCCGCCCGGACCTGATCGTGATCGACGGGGGGCCGGGACAGCTCGCCTTCGCCCGCACGGCGCTTCAGGAGGTCGGCCATGCGCATCTCGCGGTCATCGGCCTCGCGAAAGCCAAAGGGGAGAAGGACGAGCGAGTGTATCTGCCGGGACGGAAGAATCCGATCATCCTGCACGCCAATTCGCCGGCGACACACCTGCTGCAGCGCATCCGCGACGAGGCCCACCGCTTCGCGGTGACCTTTCATCGAAAACTTCGGGGCAAGACGCTGGTCACCTCCCAATTGGACCAAATCATGGGCATCGGGTCGATTACGCGCACCAAGCTCCTGAAACGATTCGGGAGCCTTGCCAACGTTGCCGACGCAAGTGAAGAGGCCTTGCGGGAGGCCGGCTTGAGCGAGCGCGTCGTGCAGCAGCTCCGACGGGCATTCGCCTGATGGTCATTTCGCCTTACTGAACGGCCGCTGGGGACTGGAATTCCTCACGGTATCCGCCCTATCCTATGCCGGGCCCAATGGCCGAAAGGTGACGATGGCGACCCCTCCCGGCGACCGTTCCTTGACCCCTTCCGACATCGATGAGCGTGCGCCAGACTTTGCGCCGTCGGACGCCGGCGCCAGCGGCGGCAATGCCGAACCCGGTCTCCGCGCGGTGCGAGAGCATCACAACCTCGTCGCGTTGGAGGAGGAAACCCGCCGGCGCCTCGAGGCGGAGTCGACACTCCGAGACAGCGAGGCCCGCTACCGGTTGCTCTATGACAACAATCCCACCATGTATTTCACGCTATCTCCCGACGGCACCGTCGTGTCAGTCAATCAGTTCGGCGCGACACAACTGGGTTACGAGCCCGACGAGTTGATCGGCCAGTCGGTGCTCAAGGTGTTCAAACCCGACGAGCACCCGGCCGTCCTCGGACAGCTGACCGTGTGCGCCGCCAGTCCGATGAAGGTATTCCAATGGGAAATCCAAAAAGTGCGTAAAGACGGAAGTACACTCTGGGTGAAGGAACGGGCCCAAGCCGTGATGGACCATCGCGGCCAGATCCTCGCCCTCGTCGTCTGTGAGGACATCACCGAGCGGCGGGTGACGGAAGATTGCATGCGGGAAAGCGAAGAGCGATGGCGTGCGCTGTTCGAACACGCGGGTGTCGGAATCGCTCAACTGAGCGTGAGCGGGCACTTTCTCCGTGTGAATCCTCGGCTCTGCGAAACGCTGGGCTACTCCTCGAAGACGATGCTGCGGCGCACGTGTCAGGAGTTCGTCCATTCCGATGATCTTTCCGTGACCCAGGCGCATCTCAGCGAATTGATCGCCGGGAAACGGCCCTCGTTCTCCATGGAGACCCGCTGGCACCGAAGCGACGACATCTGGGTCTGGATCGACATGACCGTCTCGCTCGTCCGTGACGGCACGAGCGCGCCGGCCTATTTCATCGCCGTGGTTCAAAACATCAATGACCGCAAGCAGGCTGAAGCCGGACTGGCCAGGACGACTCGGCTGCTTCACACCCTGGTCCATGAATCTCCGCTGCCGATCGTCAGCCTTGATCTCAACGCCAGGGTGACGAGTTGGAATCAGGCCGCGGCGCGATTGTTCGGCTGGACCAAAGAGGAAGTGCTGGGCCATGAACTTCCCTACGTGCCGGACGACGAAACCCTGGCCGCCGACGTCCTCTGGGAACAGGGCCTGCGCGGCGAAGTGCACGGGCCCATCGAGCTCCGCCGGCGCCGGAAGGACGGCACGCTGCTGGACCTGCTGCTCTGGCCGGTCTTCGTTCGCTCCGAAGCGGGCGATGTGTCGACGGCAATCGGTCTCTACGTCGATCAGTCTAATCTGAAACGGGCCGAAGAAGAACTCAGCGCGAGCGAAGCGCGATTCAGCAAGGCCTTCCGATCGAGTCCCTATCCCATCGGCATCACGGATCTGGAGACCGGCGTCTGCCTGGACATCAATGATGCGGCATTGTCGGCTTTCGGCTACGGCCGCGAAGAGGTCATCGGCCAGACAACGGCCGGCTTGGGCATCTGGCCGGATCCGGAGGCGCGCCAGCATTTCATCGAACGCTTGAAGAGCCGCGGCAGCATCAGGAATCTCGAAATTCCGCTTAAATCGAAGCAGGGAGAGGTCCGGAGGTTTTTGGCCTCCACGGAAGTGATCGTCCTGAAC
>JBKPKC010000231.1:0-3113 GCA_046765595.1 Nitrospirota bacterium | reverse complement strand
GAGTATGAATGGGATGACCGGCTCAAGGCCCACGTTGAACGCGTTGCTCGGGAAATGGGCTGTATCTGGTGGGATATCGTGATGGAGAACCTGGATCTGTTTCTCGATGGAGTGGATGACCACGAAGTGTGTCCGTAAAGTGTCCGTATATTCACAACAACCGAGAGAAACGGAGAGACAAAACAAGGCTTCGATAAGCCGCTAACTCATTGACTGAATAGCTGCGACATACGCTGATTTTGATAGAGCAGTCCGCTTCGAACCCGCAGGTCGCAGGTTCAATTCCTGCCGGGCGCACCATAGCCAATTGTCTGCCTTTGTTTGCCTACCCGTCGGCCATCCGCGAAACTGCGTAGCCTTTCCGAGGAATCGGGGGACCCTCCCGAGGTATAGGCAAATTCTCAGCGTCAAGGGAGAATAATGCATGCTAACGGAGGACAGTGTGGCTGGAGTCATTAACACCCTATGAGGCCCGACATGAAACAGGTAACGTATTGGGGACTGTTTGTATTTGTGACCCTGTTGTTTTTGCCGCCGACGGCCGATGCCTTTTCCAGGAGAAGTCATCATTCAGAAGTCATGCAAACTCAGTCCGTCACAGTGCCGGCACTGGCGGATACCATCGAAACCGGAGATGCCTCCCCTCGAGCGGTCCCAGAGCCGCCCGTGTTGTTGCTGATGACCATAGGCCTTGGAGCATTCGCCCTCTGCTCAGTGATCAGGAGATCTCGAAAAGTCTGAAACGCACGCCGTATCTATTGTAGCAGTCAGGAGAAGGACGGGTCCGGCCGTCAGCCTCTCGTTTCTCTCATTTGAATAACAGGTAACACCAGTCCTTCTACTGATCCCTGCCCCCGAAGCCTCCGAAAATATCTGCCGGTAGCAGATTCTTAACGCCATGGACTGGAGAATTTTACCTAGATTAGAAGACGCCCTAACAATGCTTGACGACAGTCATGCTAGCTTCCCCCCGGGAGGCAGTGGATGGCGCGCAGGCGAATGCGGCGTAAAGACCTGATCTGGACTGGCAATGAATGGCATCGAGCATGGGAGATAGCTTTGATGCGGATCGAGGGAGCTCCGGCCGCGGTTTCAGGGCACATCGCCTTTCATCATGCCATCGACATGCTCGACGGGGCCTTTGCCCGGGGCGATGCCTTCCAATTTCAGCTCGGGATCATCATGATCCTCGATTGTTGCAATGAGGCAATCCAGCGAGGTGACTGCTCGCAATGGTGGCTGGATTAACCACGTCCAGTTTCTCCACGGCTGCCGCCGAGCGGGCGCTGGTAGGGTGGTCCAACGCCAGGCCCGCCATGCTTACGATGGTTTCATTGTCCCCCTTTTGAGCGGTCCTCCCTAAGCCGATTTTCATACCAACGTTCGACCATTACCACTTGATCGGCCGGGAGAGCGCCAGGGACAACTTATCTCCTGCGCCGGGACAAGTTATCCCATTAGACAGGGGGACCTAGGAAATCCTCAGTTATTTGCATTTTATTTCAAGTCTTGAAACGGCATGCGCTTTGCCTAGGTGACGGGCGGGAAGCAACCGCGTCGACAGCGTTGGAGGCCGCGAGCGTATGGCACCATCACTCCACGATCCCTACAGGGCTCACTCCCTGTGGCTGCAAAGACGCTCCAGCCGGCGAGCAATTCGTACTCAGTGGCGAAGTGACTGGACGCCGCTCGGGCTCCTGCTTTTCCTGTTGGCGTTGCTGATCCTGCTTTCGGTCTTTTTGCCTTCTCAGGAAGCGGTTGAAAGAGTCAAGCAAGCGGCACGAGGCGAACAGGGTGGCTCTCAGCTGCCGGTGGTTGGTGTCCTGACAGAACCGTAAAAGGAGGAACCATGTGGAATACGATGGAAGAAGAGGTAGAGCATCGACGAGAGTTGTTGCGTCTAGCCGCGAAAGGCAACGCTCAGGCGCGTAAGGAGTTGGAGCAGGAGTACCACGCACAGGTCTACTCCCCCGCCCAGGTGGCAAAATACGTCCCTCAGGGCAAGCACCCCGTCCTTTCGGCGGCGGTTCAACGGACATTGGACAATCTGCTGGATGTCGAATTTGACGCCGCCTGATAAAGGCCGTCACCCTCTCTGCGGAATGCCTCATATCCGAGTCGGGAGGGGAACAGTCGCAGGAATATGACAGGGTTCCCCTCATGGCTTAGGCTCTGCTTGCCTGTCGAGGGGGGACTGAAGGGCCTTCATCCGCCCGCTCCCCACCTAAAGCTGCATAGATTTTTCACCGGCGCCGTTGTAGGCTGAAGTCAGGTCCTTTCAATGACGGAGGGCCACAAAAGTGCTAATCTATAGGCAACACCTCGTAAGATCTCATGAGGGAACCGCAGACGGATTGCTCGACCGGGGCAGGCAAGTGTGGACAAGACATTGTCCCTGTTGCAGGCGCTGGTTGACGAAACGTGATCCGATGTCCCCGTGGCTTTGCGGCTGCGGGTGGCGTACCGAATAGGTCGGTTCACGAGAGGAGGAAGGAGGGCAACGCGATGAACCATGTCATCCTCCATGATGTACGGGCCGCGTTCTTTTTGATGATGGGTTTGCTCATGCTGGCCATGATCTGCGCCGTGGCAGCATTGGGCACGGTGATGCGTCCGGTTCGCTGGGCCGACCGAAGATCCGCGCAGTTCTAGCCCCGGCTGAGCGGCGTTCGCCCGGTCGAACGCATGGCTTCCCCCACCCTCGTCCGATTCTCTCGGTAAATCTCCTGAATTTTCAGCCTGTTGCCGTTCATCCTACCCTCTGCCATGGCCTTTCTGTGCCGGTGCTATAGTTGATTGAGCGCAGGTTCACCCAATTTGTATGGGGGATATCATGAAGGCCAGTCTTGGGAAAACGTTATTGGTAGCGGCTTTGGGCCTAACTGCACTCAGTGTGTCTTCGTGTGGCACGAGGTGGTTGCAATCCGACGGCGATCAAGCGGGAGGAGCGACGCGCGAAGGGTCTTCCGGGTGGAATGGCCAAGGCGTCAATCCGAATTTCCCCGGGATGTCCCAGGGCAGCTCGCGAAGCGATTTGAGCGGATTTTCTCAGAATCCATCGGATGAATATCTGGCCCACGGCGGTGGAATAACGTCGGTGTCTCCCGCGACCG
>JBKPKC010000230.1:0-2889 GCA_046765595.1 Nitrospirota bacterium | reverse complement strand
GTCTAAAGAAACCGCACAGTTTTTACCGCTGCCATGACGACAAACACCCGTACATTATTACTCTTCGCATCTGCCGGGAACAGGAAAAATCCCGGCCGTTCGGGAGCATAGCCGGTTGTCGCCCCGACCAACACTTCGCCGTCATTGAATGTGACCTCGACTTTCCTTCCAGGAAGCGCTGTCCCAGGGACAAAGTGCTTCCGTTCTTCGAGCGAATTATCGCCGTAAAAATCGCGGACGAAAAAGACCGCCTTGAGGTCACGCACGACAACCTGCTGTCCGCCTCCCTGTGCCATTGGATCCTGCCGGACATAGAATTGCTTTGCGAGCGGAGAAAAGTCGTGCGAATAGCCCTTGAGCGTTTTCCCATTGGCGTAGCGCACGACTATTTTGGCGGGACCCGTCATGATTGCCCTTCGAACATCGGAAAGTTGATCCGACGTCACTTGTCTCAACCCTACCGACGAAACGGCCTTGGGACATTCCCAGAAAGGAGGAGAAGGTGACCCAACCAAAGCGTTCTGGGATAGTTCCCAGATAGCTGCGTCAACGCATGGCCGCCCTCCTTTAGAGGCTTACCCCTTGAGGAAGGCGACACAGGCACTACGCCGCTGGCCTAGATGAGGGAGACAGAGAGGGAGGGGGGTGAACGCTGTCGAAGGTGTAGGAGTGGATAGGACGAACGTTGTTAGAATCTTGGCCCCACATGGTCTTCGTCGACCTGTATTGCGCTCTGCCGCACCCGTGACATATTCGCTCGCGCTTTTGAACCACAAAACTGTGTGGAAAGACATTCAAGGTAGTACTCGATCGTCGCCCGCTCCTGTTCTGGAAGCCCCTCTGGCCTGACATCCCGAGCGATCAGACGTTCCGCGGCGAAGATAAATTCAGCGGCGGCAGCAATTTTATCTACTCCCTTGAAAGGCCTGTCGCTGTGAGACAACATTTGCAGCACCTCCCCGTTTATTGCCTAAAGCCAGGATATATGAGGCTGCAACATCGACCTAGAATAATCTGTTTTCTGATGTCGTACGATGCCCCATCCTCAATCGAATCCTTATGGGACACCTGCATCCACATTGTTCGAAAGTCGACTCACCATCTGCTACTACGCTGCCACCAGAACCGGACGGGACTAAGGAAGAGCGATGTGCTTGGTGGGTTCTTATCGGGTCAGTTGTCCGTGGTTGGTGGCACACTCAACCCGCATTGCCGTACATACAACATGCGGGCAGCAGGTGCTCACCGTTGGCGGAGAGGGTAGGATTCGAACCTACGGTCCGGGATAGCCGGACAGCAGCCATAAGGTTGCTACGATTACAGCCGCTCTCGCACCTCTCCGGTACGGTCAGTGACTACAATGGGATCTCGCTTCAGCGACTGATTGGCCGCTGTAGTATTCGATTCGTTGACAATGCTCGCAACGCCACGCCGATACCGTCGTAACCTTCTCGAGGGTCTGTGAGAGATACAGTTCGGTCTTAAACATGCCTGCTCCACACCGTCCACAGTTCATGTTGCCCCTCCTGGTTGGTCATTCTCGTCGACCGCTCACAAGGCAAGCCTTATGCCGTGTCCGGTTATCGCAAATGGTAACAATATCGAAGGATTTGATAGGACGAGTGCTATGTAAGAAGAAACCTTATCCCGCTCAGGGGAAAGGTTGTCTCGCTTTTAGTCGTCCGTGGTTCACCCTGTGACCGGTGGGTAGTGGCACACTTGCGTCGGATCTCCTTTCTTCGAAACGCCCACTTATGGCCGGGGGCCGACGGGGGACACGCCTAGTGTCTTCAAATATGTAGGTTCACATATTATTCTCTTATGGACTTCTCCATTTCCCACGAACTCGCCAATTTCGTTGATTACGGTAACCGCCTCTTGCGACGTCTGAAGACAGAAGGAACGCAACTTTCTGAAATGGAAAGACGGATACTGCTTGCACACCTTCGACAGCTGAGTCTTGCGTCAGAGCAACTCAGTGACGCCAGGTTAAAGGACCGCCAGAGGGAAGCCGCCTGAACCGATGCCGGTTGGCCGATAATATAATATGGCACAAGAGAACAATCGCGCCGAATCGAAAAAGCACATCTGCATTTTTGAATTGGAGCGGAAGGGTGCCTATTTCACCGGTGATGTGGTGTGTACAGTCTGCGGAGTAAGACTCAGTCCGACCACTCAAACAACGGTGAAGAACCAGGCTAAACCTGAAACTCAAGCGCTGCCGTGATACTCAACCACTACGGTCCTTCTACGGGTTGAAGAACGCATCGATTCCCTCCTCGAATTAGCCACGGAATTACAGCGCGGGTTGACCTTTCCCACGCCAGAACCCCTCCTTGCTTTTGTAGGAGGGTGTAATGCTGGGCTTGGTCACGAAGAAAACCTAAAAGAACTCTACTGTTTCCTTTTCGATTCCAACTCAGACCTCTGCCGGACCAAGTCCGGTGGGGTCTTTTTTTGTGTTCGAAGTGTAGCTCTTGAAGGTTACGCTCACCGCTATCATCAACTCTCGCACCACTCCGTACCCTGACCTTATCCACTTCATCCCACGTTCGCATCCATACTTTTATTGATAATGGGTCGGCCAAACTACTGAAAGGCACGTGCAAAAACTCCTTGGCCAGAAAGCGGCGGTGCCAGCCGTGTTCAGAGAAGACTCGCAGGGATGAGGGTCCACGGAGGCCGCTTCTGGTGCGCCTCCCAGTACGTGATCGTCACAGCCCAGCATATTGTTATCAGAATGGAAAAGCGAGATCGGCCTAACAGATACATATTGATCGTTGAAGATGACCAACGGGATGCTGAGTTGCTCACCGAACTTCTTCGCGAATGTGAATGTGAGATAGTCGTCGACATTGCAACCGATGCAGAAGACGGGTTAGCCAAAAT
>JBKPKC010000229.1:0-4945 GCA_046765595.1 Nitrospirota bacterium | reverse complement strand
CCCTTTTGGCGCAACGAATTGACGACATGACGGCTGTGGACGATCTCATGACGCACGTAGATCGGCGCCCCGTACTTCTTGAGGGAGAGATCGACGATGTCGATCGCCCGGTCGACGCCGGCGCAAAAGCCACGTGGATTGGCGAGATAAATCTTCATGAACGCCCCTTTCTGAACTCCGGTATTTGATCCACCTTACGTGAGTTGGTAAGGCCTCGTCAACAGAATAGCCTCCGCCGTCGATCCGCTTCCTCCTGATTTTTCAACCGCCTGCGCGCTTGACTCTGCCTCCCCTGCCCCGTAGGCTGGTCCCACTTTCCATGGCCAGTGCCGCCGCCAAAAAAATTCTGATCATCGAAGACGAACGCGACATTCTCCAGTTGGTCAAATTGTATCTGGAAAAGGAAGGCTACCGCACCCTGACGGCGGCCACGGGAAGCGAGGGGCTGGACAGTGCGAAGCAGCACAAACCCGACCTCATTGTCCTCGATCTGATGCTGCCCGAAATCGACGGTCTCGAAGTGTGCAAACGTCTGCGGTCCGCGCAGGAGACGGCGATGCTCCCGATCATCATGCTGACGGCCAAAGCCGAAGAAACGGACCAAGTCATCGGTCTCGAACTCGGCGCCGATGATTACGTGACGAAGCCTTTCAGCCCGAAGGCCCTGGTAGCTCGCATCAAGGCGCTGTTGCGCCGCGTCGATCGCAGCCGCCAGGAGCCTCAGGCCTCCTATCTGTACGGCAAGCTGTCGATGGATCTGAACCGGCACGAAGTAACCGTGCAGGGGAAGGACGTCCCGCTGACCGCCAAAGAATTCGGCCTTCTGGAGCACCTGCTGCGTCATCCGGGTCGCGTCCTGACCAGGGAGGTGCTGCTCAACCAGGTGTGGGGCTACGATTATTTCGGCACCACGCGGACCGTCGACGTGCATGTGCGGCGGCTAAAACAGAAAATCCCATTGCTCGACGATGCGATCCTGTCGGTCAAATCACTCGGCTACAAACTCAAGGAACCTTGATCTGCGATACTGATCTTCCTTCGCCGGTCACGCACCCATGGCGCTGTCGATCCGCTGGAAAGTCGCCCTTGCCATCCTCTTCGCGCTCGTCTGCGGATTCGTGATCGCGGGACTTCTGGCGGCCGGGTCGCTGGCCGAGCAGGAGCTGATCCAGTCGGGTCGAGCGCTTGAAGTCTCCACGAATCTTATCGCCTTCGATCTGCGGCCGCTGGTCACATCCTCCACGCGAATGCCGGATACGGGGCACCTTCAAGCGATCGTTCGCGAGTTAAGCCAGCGTGCGCATGCGCGGGTGACGCTTGTGGACGGCTCCGGCCGGGTGCTGGCGGATAGCGCCGTCCGCGACACCGATCTCGCGGGCATCGAGAACCATCTTACGCGACCGGAAATCGCCCAGGCGATCGCCACCGGCGCCGGCACCGACCTGCGCGCGAGCCATACGACCGGCGAGCGGACGCTGTATCGCGCCGTTCGTCTCACTGAAGCGGCCGACAAATCGGCGGGCGTTTTTCTGCGCCTGGGTCTGCCAATGACGGCGCTGGAGCAGGAGCTGTCCACGCTGAAGCGGAATCTGACGCTGGCGTTCGGCAGTGCGTTCCTTATTGCGGTCGCGCTCAGCATCTGGCTGGCGAGAAGCCTCACGAAGCCGCTGTCCGACATGGCCACCGCCGCGCGCCAACTGGCGGCCGGCAATCTGGGCGTCCACGTCGAGACGTCGGCGCGCGATGAAGTCGGCTTGCTGGCCCATACGTTGAATCATATGACAGAGGAACTGCGGTCCAAAATCGAAGAACTCTCCGAAGATCGCGCTCAGTTGTTGGCGATGCTGACGTCAATGGTGGAAGGCGTCATGGTGCTGGACTCGAAAGGGCGTATCCTTCAAGTCAATCCAGCGTGGGAACGCATGTTCGGTGTGACGAGAGCGGAGGCGCGCGGACGTCCCTCCTCCGACGTATTCGGCCATCCCAAATTGAACGAGCTCGTCTCCGCCGTGCTCTCGGCCCGAGCCGGCCAGGAGGCCGAAATCGTTCTTACGAACGGGCGTTGTCTGAATGTGGAAGCCTCGGTGGCGGGCGGCGAGCAGGACAACGAGGCCTGCGTCGTCCTCGTGTTTCATGACATCACGGAATTGCGCCGGCTGGAACATATTCGGAAAGATTTCGTGGCGAATGTGTCGCATGAGCTGCGCACCCCGCTGACCTCGATCAAGGGATACGTCGAAGCGCTGCTGGACGGTGGAAAGGACGACCCCGAAACGAGCGTGCGGTTTCTCGACATCATTTTGAAACAAAGCGACCGCCTGAATCTAATCCTCGAAGACCTCCTCCAACTTTCCAAAATTGAATCGGGTCAGGTCCAATTCAAGCAAGAGCCGCTGCACATCGGCTCGGTCGTCGATCGCACGATCGCGATGATCAAGCCGCTGGCGGACAAGAAGCAGCATCAGCTTCGAGCGGAGATCGACGCCGATCTGCCGCTGATCAGCGGCGATCAAGAACGTCTCGTGCAGGTGCTCGCCAATCTGCTCGACAATGCGATCAAGTACACGCCCGAAGGCGGACACATCACCGTGTCGGCGCGGCGAATTCCACGCGGCGCTCAACGTCCGTCCGACGGGCCGCGCAGCGGCGTGGAACTTGTCGTCACGGACACCGGGATCGGCATTCCCGAAAAGGATCGCCCCAGGGTGTTTGAACGGTTCTACCGCGTGGACAAAGCCCGGTCACGGGAGCTTGGGGGCACCGGGCTTGGCCTAGCCATCGTGAAGCACATTGTCGAGGGACATGGCGGACAGATTCGGGTGGAAGGCCATGTACCCAACGGCAGCCGCTTCGTCGTCCGGTTGCCCGCCGAACCGGAAGCTCGAGCCTAGACGAAGACCAACATGAAGAGATAAATGAGCGTCGACAGCACGGCCGCCCCCGGCAGGGTAAAGAGCCAGGCGTAGAGGATCCTCCGCGTCACTCCCCACCGCACAGCCGACAGCCGTTTAATTGCGCCAACGCCCATCACGGACGAGGTGATTGTGTGGGTGGTGCTTACCGGCAAGCCGATATGCGCCGTAAACATGAGGACCGTCGCGGCGCCGGTTTCGGCGGCGAAGCCGTGAACCGGCTCGAGCTTCACAATCTTCATCCCCAACGTGCGCACGATCCGCCACCCGCCGGCGGCCGTTCCCAAGCCCATTGCGACCGCGCAGGCGCCTATGACCCATGTCGGCACTTCGGCTGTGGGAATCTGGCCGGCCGACAGCAGGGCCAGCGTAATGATGCCCATGGCCTTTTGGGCGTCGTTGGCGCCGTGGCTGAAGGCCATGAAACAGGCTGAGACCAGCTGCAGCCGCTTGAAGAGACGGGTGGCCACCGCCCGGGTAACGCGAAAGAACACCCAGCTGATGAGCACCATAAAGGACAACCCGATGGCAAAGCCGAAAAACGGTGAGAGCACCATCGCTTCCAGCACGGAGCGCAACCCGCCGAGTTTCACGGTCCCCCATCCGCCGTGTGTGACGGCTGCGCCGACCAATCCTCCGATCAACGCATGCGAGGAACTGGTCGGCAGCCCCAACAGCAGCGTGAAGAGGTTCCAGGCGATGGCGCCGGCCAGGGCCGCCGCCACCATGTGTTGCGTCACGCCGGCGGGATCGACAATCCCTGAACCCACCATCTTGGCCACGGAGGTGGACATGAAGGCGCCCGCCACGTTCAGGATCCCTGCACCGATGACTGCGACGAATGGGCTGATCACCCGCGTCGACACCACGGTGGCGATCGCGTTGGCGCTGTCATGCCACCCGTTCGAAAAATCGAACACCAATGCCAGCACCACGACCACAAATAGCATTCCGGTGAGTTCAGGCATGGAAGGCGGCGATCACTGAAAAATGAAGGGTGATACCCCCGGCTGAAGGCATGGCCGGGAACGATCCACGTTCCTCGCGGAGCTCACAGCGTGTCACTCATGGCAGTCATGCGGATGTTCCCATCAGTTGTGCTTGAGCGCAATGCGCTCGAGAATGTTGGCGACGTCCTCGCAGCGGTCAGTGCCGGCCTCGAACCCCTCGTAGATCTCCTTCCATTTGATGACCGCCATGGGATCGGTCTCCTTCTCGAACAGCTCGGAGATCGCATCACGGGAGATCCTGTCGGCCTCGTTCTCAAGGCTGTTGACCTGCACGCTGCACTCCTTGATATCGGGATGCCCCAGTCCCAGCCGGTCGACGCCTGCGCCGACGGCAACCGACGCCTGGTATAGCACGTCCGCCAGCTTGACGGCACGAGCCGTGGGATGCGCGATCTTGTACAGCACGAAGCGATCCGCGATCGCCTCCGCCACGTCCAAGATATCGTCCAAAGCGCTCGCGAGATCGTGGATGTCTTCGCGGTCGATCGGCGTGATGAAGGTTTGATTCAGGCGGAGGACGATGTCGTGGGTAATGCCGTCTCCGACGTGTTCGACCTCCTTGATTCGCTTGGCCTGCTCGCCGGTCGATTGATAACGCTCCATCATCTCCTTCAAGAGACGGCTGCCTTCGATCATGTTGTGCGCAGCGCTCTTGAACAATTCAAAGAACGCTTCTTCTCTGGGAATCAGGCCAAACATCATCGCCCCTCTCTGCGGACCGAGATCCGCTCGTTCGCCTGCGCATCGGCGCTCACCACCGGATGAGACCGGACGCCCACGTCAGTCCACCGCCAAAACTTCCCAGCACCACGAGGTCACGCGGTCGTATCTTTCCAGCACGGACGGCCTCATCGAGAGCGATCGGCAGCGACGCAGACGAGGTGTTTCCGAATCGCTCGATGACCGAACAAATGCGGTCACGCGAAACGGCGAGGCGGGTCGCGAGCTGCGCCAGAATTCTGCCGTTCGCCTGATGGACGACGAATTGGGCCACCTCCGCCGTGTCGACGCCGAATTCTTTGA
>JBKPKC010000228.1:0-3981 GCA_046765595.1 Nitrospirota bacterium | reverse complement strand
ACAAACCCACCGGCTCGAACTCTACGGGCTCTGTTCCCGCTGCCGTCATTGACGATTCAGTCCGCATTTGATATCATTTTGAGATGGCTTATCAATTTCAATTCGTCCTTCGAACCCGACGGTTACTCCTGACCCTCGCCTGCCTGCTGGCAGTTTGGGCGCATGCCGATGTCCTTTCAGCCGCTGACAAGCTGATCGTCTATTCGGGACGCGCCGAGCGGCTGATCAAGCCGGTGCTCGATGAGTTCACGGCGAAGACGGGCGTCCAAGTGGATCTGCTCTCCTCGGGGACGACGGAGCTGGTCAACCGACTCAAGGCCGAGGCGGATCGGACGCCGGCCGACGTCTTTCTCACCAACGACGCCGGCAGCCTTGAACAGGCGCGCGCCGCGGGGATTTTGCGGCCATTGAACATGCGTGAAGTGGACCGCGCGATTCCACCGCAATTCCGTGCACCGGACAACGCCTGGATCGGCCTATCGGGCCGATTCTGGATCATTGTTTACAACACGACGCTCGTCAAACCGGACGAACTGAAATCGCTCCTGGATCTCGGGGATGCGAAATGGAATGGGAAAATTGCGATTCCGAACGCCGGAAGCGAATATTTGCAGGCCGGCGTGTCGGTCATCCGCGCCAGTTATGGGGACGCCAAAACGAAGGCCTTCCTTGAAGGACTGAGGGACAATGCCGGAGCCCAGGTCTACCAGAAAAGTTCACAGATTGTGGAAGCGGTGGCGAAGGGACAGGCCGCGCTCGGCATTGTCAATCATTACTATGTATATCGCCATCTCGCGGCTCAACCGGCCGCTCCGATTGCCGTCTTCATGCCCGATCAACAGGAAGGGGGGATGGGCGCAATCATGAACGTCGCCGGCGTCGGCATCGTGAAATCCACGAAACATCTCGACACGGCAAAACTGCTGGTCGAATTCCTTGTGGCTCAAGCCGGACAAAAGCTCTTTGCCGACCTCGACAAAGAGTATCCTCTCCACCCGGAGGTCAAAGCCGATCCCGCTCTGGCCGAACGAAAGAGCTTCCGTGCGGCACAGGTGCCGTTGACGAGGCTGGCGGAATTGCGGGAACCGACCCTCACCCTCATCGAGCAAGTGGGACTTCGCTAGCCTGACAGGACCCACGTGATCACGACCCGGCCGCAGCTCACTTCGCCCTCGCAGGTCGTCACGCTGGCCACCGCCGTTCTTATCCTCCTGCCGCTCGCCTATGTGACATCCCAAGCCTTGTCGGCGGATTCGGCCGTCTGGAACCGGCTATGGACAACCCGCATCCCGGAATTGCTGACCAACACTATCCGGCTGTCCGCCAGCGTCGCTAGTCTCACGCTGGTACTGGGAGTCTCCACGGCTTGGCTCGTCACGCGGGTTGAGTTTCCAGGACGCCCGCTGTGGGAGGGAGCGCTGGTGCTCCCATTGGCCATGCCGACCTACGTGCTCGCGTACATTTACTCCTATCTGCTTGGATTCGGCGGCCCCATCGAGCAGGCGTGGCAGATGGTTGCCGGCCCCCAGGCGCGCGTATTTTCACCGCACAGTTATCTGGGCGCCACCTTGGTCATGACACTCGATACCTTTCCCTTCGTCTATCTGCTCAGCCGTAGCGCACTTCTGAATATGAATGTGTCTTTCGAAGAAGTCTCGCGGGCCAGCGGCATCTCCCGCCTGAAGACCTTGTGGCTGGTGACGCTGCCGCTGATGCGCCCGTCCATCGCGGCAGGGCTGGCACTGGTCATCCTGTATGTCGTATCGGATTTCGGAGCCGTGTCGCTGTTGCGGTATCAAACGTTGACCTATGCGGTCTTTCAGCAGATGACCGGCCGGTCGGACAATACCGCCGCCAGTATACTGAGCCTTCTGCTCGTCGGACTGGCGCTCTTGTTCTTGGTGACCGAGCGGTGGTTTCGCCATCGCAGCCGCTTTTACCAGACCACCGGCCGCTATCGCCGACCGGAGCGGATGCGCTTTGGCTGGCTTGGAACGGTCCTGGCCACCGGCTACCTGACGCTCGTCGTCGGGACATCCTTTGCGGTCCCGGTCTGCCTCCTCGTGGCGTGGAGCCTTTCTCCTGAAGCGCAGGCCACCATCGATGGCCGTTTTTTTGGGTTCTTGTGGAACAGCGGCTTCCTGGCCGCCTGTGCCGCAACTGCCGGCGTGTTGATCGGACTGCCGCTCGCCTACATGGCCAACCGGCGTCCCAACTGGCTGAACCTCGGATGCCTGCAGGCCGCATACGCCGGATACGTCCTCCCCGGTCCCGTGGCGGCGCTGGCGGTCTTGGTGCTTTGCTTGAATCTAACTCCGTTCCTCTACGGATCGGTCCTCATACTCATCGTGGCTTATGTGATCCATTTCTTGCCGGCCGGCCTGCAGTCGCTCGAGCCGGCGTTGCAGCAGATCACGCCGAACCTCGAGGAAGTGGCCCGGACGCTTGGGCTGGGCGTCCGCCAGACGTGGCAGCGCGTGACGCTGCCGCTCATGCGGAACGGCTTCATCGTCGCCTGGGTGCTGATGTTTCTGCAAACGATGAAGGAGCTGCCGGCGACCTTGCTGTTGCGCCCGGTGGGTTTCGATACGTTAGCCATCAGGGTGTGGATGGAAGCCAGCGAGGAATATTATCGATTGGCGGCGCCTTCGGCACTCTTGATCGTGCTGCTTGGGCTGCCGACTTTGCTGTTGTTGTTGTCGAAGGATTGGCGTGCGGCGTAACGAAGCGCCAGTGGAACGGGGCACGCCTCGGGAATCGCTCATGGGGGCATCGAACCTGCAAGCCGATCTCTACCGCCCGGCGTCGTCCGTGCTGGAATTGCGCGGGGTCTCCTGCGCATACGACGTTGGTCGTCCAGCCGTACGCGACATCGCGTTTGCCGCTCACGAGGGGGAGATTCTCTGCCTGTTGGGTCCTTCAGGCTGCGGGAAAACTACGATCCTCCGCGCTATCGCCGGATTCGAGCCCGTTCGCTCGGGACAGATTTTTCTCTCCGGCCACCTCGTGTCCTCGCCCGACCAGATGGTACCGACGGAAGATCGACACGTCGGTATGGTCTTTCAAGAATATGCGCTGTTTCCCCATCTCAGGGTTCTTGAAAACATTGCATTCGGCCTCCGCCGCTTGAGCCGGAGCGAACGCAAAGCGCGCGTGCAGGAGATGCTCCGCCTCGTCGGGCTCGAAGGCTTTGAACGGCGGTATCCGCACGAATTGTCTGGCGGCCAGCAACAGCGCGTGGCGCTCGCAAGAGCGTTGGTTCAACGCCCCGTGCTGCTGCTCCTCGATGAACCGTTCAGCAATCTCGACCCCGATATGGCCGGACGCATGCGGCAAGAACTGCACGACCTGCTGCGCCGCACGAAAACGACGACGATCCTCGTCACCCATGACCACGACGAAGCGTTTGCCATGGCCGATCGTATCGCGGTGCTCAACCAAGGACGACTCGAACAGTTCGACACGCCTGAGACCATTTACCACCTGCCGGAAACGCCGTTCGTGGCCGATTTCGTGGGACAGGCGGACTTCATTCCGGGTACGGTTTCAAAGGGGATGGTCCACACGGAGCTGGGAGATTTTCCGAACACGCTCGATTGCGAGGACGGCACCGCGGTCGTCGTAATGATCCGACCCGACGACATCCATTTGGTGCCTGCCAAAGCAGCCGCCTCCCATGTGCTCTCTCGTCAATTCAGAGGATCCGAAAATCTGTATGCGGTCAGCCTTCCGTCCGGACAAATCGTCCACAGCAGTCAGGGTTCGACGAGTGTGTATCAGGAAGGCACTCCGGTCGAGCTGCGAGTGATGGCGTCTCACACGGTGCTCTTCCGGCAGACTGACGCGGGGACCCCAACGTAGAATCCGCACGTTGACAGCAGTTTTCCGCTTCTGGCACAGTCACCGGCCAAGCAGCCAGCCTCCGCCATTTTCATACAGGCATCGCAGAAGGAGCAGGTTCATGGAGGTACTGAACAATGC
>JBKPKC010000227.1:0-2710 GCA_046765595.1 Nitrospirota bacterium | reverse complement strand
GACCTGACCTGACCCAATAATCTAATGTCCCGCCATCAGGCAGCGGTTAACGGTCGAGGTTCTTGATCAGGGTGCCAGCGCCGTCCGCAGTTCATGCAAACATATTGCTGAATCACCACGCTACTGAGATGGTCAATGGCGACCTCGGCTCGAACGGTGCCTTGGCATTTTTGACAATGCTTACGAATGTTGGTCATTGGTTCACCTCTTTCACCATGAGTGGTGCTGGGACCTATCAAGAACGATGCCAGCACATTCACTAATGGAACTGCCGTAAATAGAGGCAAGAGCTTGTGCAAATGAGCGTCAAGACCATGTAGTTGAGCGATACCGCACGGCCCGCACGGTGCGTTTGCGTCGAAATGGGTAGCGCCACGCGTCGTGTCCCAAATCTGCTGGTTATGATCATTTTGATGAAGGTGTCAGTGAAGCGGCAGCAGCGGATGTGTCGGGTCGGATCAGATTTTTTGAGCGACGATCTGGCAGAGCCCCTTGGCGACCGCCTTGGCCCTGTCGAGCTCGAATCCGTACACGCGGATCTCGAACGCAGAACTGCCTTTCTTGACGACGAGGCCCAGACCGGACCGCTCTTTGGTGTTGAAGTAGATGTAGTACGCCTCGTCGCCGACGCCGCTGACGGGTTCCGTGATAATGCCGGGCATGTTCGATTTCTTGCCGGCATCGAAGCGCTCGACGGCGTTCTTGCCGCCGAGCGGCTGCATGATAGTGAGCGTTGTGAACCGGCCTTTCCCCATCCACTGACAGGTCGATGGACGGCTGATCGGTGTCCCGCCATCGACCGGTATTTCCAACGCCGCACTGACTTGCGCTTGCGTGATCAGCGCGCAGGCTTCGTCCGCGGCATGAGCCCGTGCCGTGTTGAGGAGCAGAACGCTGCCGATGACCAATAAAGCGTATGTGATCGGGCGCATTGGGTTCACGAATGTCAGTCTTCCCGCACGAGTCGGTATTCTACTTCTTCTGGAAGGTTCGATCCATGCTCGTTGCAATCTTGTTCCCAAGATCCAATTCGTCTTATTGTAGTGGTCTCTCTATATAGAAAGCACCGTCATGACGATATGAAGCGGTTTCTGACACGTCCTGGTCCCCTGTATAGTGCGCTTGGAGTGCTCTTGCTCTTCGTGGGTTGTCATTCCGTCTCCCCTCCGATGGAAAAAAGGACCATCCGGACCGTTGATGTCGGCCAGGAGGTCGAGCCTCACCAAATCCTGGTTGGGAGCGGCCAGGAGGTGCGGTGGCGCAACACATTGAGCGGGCCCATAGTGGTCAGTTTCCCGGAATCAACAGGGAACCGGATTTCATGTAACACGGGGTTCACGGCAGATGAGCAGGCGGCTCTTTCTGCTCTGATTCAGCCGGCGTCGTGCGCCGGCCTTTGCTTCACGAATCAAGGGAAGTACAACTATGAGGTGCGCCTAGACCGCAACCTTGGAAGCGTCCTCACTGACAAAAGGGCGACGGTCTGGGTTGTCGGACGCGGAGAAAGAAATCCGGACCCGTATGAAGAATACACAAATGTCACGCCTTAGAACGGGGGGGCCGCCGCGCGCCGCGACACCTTCTCAGCTGATCGATGCGAAAATCAAGGAGCTGGGCGACTGGCGCGGCAAGATGCTCGGCCGGATCCGCACCCTTGTCAAAAAAGCGGATCCCGAAGTCGTCGAGGAGTGGAAGTGGAGAGGGGTTCCGGTGTGGTCGCACGTCGGATTGATTTGCACGGGCGAGACGTACAAGAGCGTCGTGAAAATGACCTTCGCCAAGGGGGCGGCCCTGGACGATCCTTCTGGCCTCTTTAACGCCAGTCTTGAGGGAAACACGAGGCGTGCCATCGATTTCCACGAGGGCCAGAAAATCAACGAGAAGGCGCTGAAGACTCTCATCCGCGCCGCTGTGACGCTGAACAAGTCCAGACCACGTCGCTGATTTGCGCGCAAGCCGGTCGCCGGCTATGCGCCGGGAGACGTTCTGAGCCCTCTGTTCCGCGGTAGTTACCGTTGAAGTGGAGCGGTCAGAACGGCGTGCATGGAAGAATTCAGCCGTATTTCCTTCACATGACCAAACGTCGGCAGCAAGTTGGAGAGCGTCCCCCCCGATCCCACCGCGATGATTTTCAAGCGGTCCAACCGGAGATGTTTCCGCGCCACGGCTCGGATGTCTTCCTTCGACACCTTGCGCACCTTCTCGCGTAGTTGCTGAAAAAAGTCTTCGGGCAACCCATCGTATTCCAGCTTCATGCGCCGGCTCACAATCTTGGATGCACTGGAACAGTCGAATACCGATGAGTTCACGTAGGTGTCTTTGGCTTCGGCCAGTTCTGTGTCACTCACCAGTTCCGCGCCAATGCGTTCGATGTTTGCCACCAACTGTCCGAGGACGTCGTTGGTTGAGGGCAGCTTGGTTTCCGCCCACACATGCCACATGCCCTGATCGTACATTCCCGGACTCAGCTCGCTACCGACCGAGTACGCCAAGCCTCGCTGCGTCCGCACTTCGTTGAAGAGTCTTCCGACAAACGACGCTCCGCCGAGAATATCGTTGGCAATCACGAGCGGGATGTAATCCGTATCGGTTTCCTTGACGGACAAATGTCCCAATCGAAGATGGGTCTGGGAGGTCTCTTTGTTGATGACATGAATCACGGCCCGTTCTGCCTCATCTTCGGGGACGTCCGCAATCGTGACTTCTGGCA
>JBKPKC010000226.1:0-3707 GCA_046765595.1 Nitrospirota bacterium | reverse complement strand
GCCCTGGCCACCCTCGTGCATCAACTCGCCGAGGATGCGCTCGATCAAATGCTCGCCATGCGGAGGCAAGAGGGGCTGGCGTTGGCCAAAGACATGCAGGGACGCCTGCAAACGATGAAAGACCACCGGTCGGCCGTCGCCGCTCGCACCCCCATCGTCGTTGAGGAAGGCTTCGTGCGTATGAAAGAACGCATTGAAAAGCTGTTAGGCGCCGAAGCGCCCGATATTCCGCGGCTCCACCAGGAATTGGCTATCTACGCCGACCGCGGCGACATTACGGAAGAAATGGTCAGACTGGACTCTCATATGCTACAGTTTGAGCAACAGCTTAACCGTGCGGAATCTGTGGGCAAAACGCTCGAATTCCTGCTCCAAGAAATGGGCCGCGAGGTCAACACCATCGGCTCGAAGGCCAATGACGGCATCATTGCCGGTCACGTTGTCCACATGAAAGCGGAATTGGAACGTCTCCGGGAACAGGTTCAGAACGTCGAATGAGCATGGCTGCCAACAGAATGCCGCTGCCCTCGGGACCGGTTCGGTCTTCGACCGAACGCCGCGGAATTCTGTTCATTATCTCGGCGCCGTCCGGCACGGGGAAAACGACATTGTGCAAGCAGCTTACCGCGAACATTCCGGGGCTCTGGCACTCGATCTCCTACACCACCAGAAAGCCTCGGCCCGGGGAAGAGCACGGCCGTGAGTACTTTTTTACGGACGAAGCGACATTCCAGGGAATGATCGAGCGGCACGAATTCGTCGAATGGGCGCGTGTCTATGGGAATTTATACGGAACGCCTAGAAAAACCCTCGCAGACAAGATCGACATGGGCGTCGACGTCCTTCTGGAAATCGACGTTCAAGGCGCGATGCAGGTCAAGAAAAAATTCGACGATGCGGTGTCGATTTTCATTCTTCCTCCGTCGATGGCCGTTCTCCGTCAACGCTTGCTGGCTCGCGCCTCCGATTCTTCCGACGAGATTCAACGCCGCCTGCAAAAAGTCAAAGAAGAAGTGTGGAGCTACCGCGAATACGCCTATATCGTCAGAAACGACGATCTCGCCCGGTCCCTGCAGGACCTGGAGAACATCTTTCTCGGCGAGCGCCTGAAAACCAAGCGCTTGAACATGGCCTGGCTTGAACACAATTTTATTCTGGACGAGGAATCCAAACCCGGAGATCGATAAGATCTCCCCTAACCGACAGGAGTACCGAACCCATGATCGACATGCTCAGCCTGCTGCCCCAATACACTCCCGATCAGTTCGATTCGCGCCACCGCTTGGTGATCGTCGCCGCTCAACGGGCCAAGCACATCGTGCAAGGGTCCCGGCCTTTCGGTCCCTCGCGGTTTACGAAGGAAACGACCATTGCGCTGGATGAAGTGCTTCGAGGTGAAGCGAAGTACCTCGTGGGCAAAGAAGCCCGCGATGCCATGAAGGAAGCGAAGCGTGGAAAGGAAGGCGAGACCGAGCGCATGGCGATGATGACCGGCGAAGATGCGAAGGAAATCAAGAAGGAGCTGAGTGTATACGTGGACGATAGCCCGAAGCCTGCCGCCGCCCCCGAGCCTGAAGAATAGCGTATGACCGATTGCGCGAAAGGACCGACGCTCAGTGGCACCCGGTTGATCCTGGGGGTCACCGGCAGCATCGCAGCCTACAAGGCCGTCGGGGTGCTACGCGCGCTCCTTCGCGAGGGGGCCACGGTTGATGTCGTCATGACGCGTGCGGCCGCCAGGTTCGTCACGCCGCTCACGTTCGAAGTGCTTTCCGGTCGGCCCGTCGCGACCGGTCTCTTCGAGGCGCATCAGGAAATGAAGCATCTCTCGCTTCCTGAACAGGCCGACGCCATTGTCGTGGCACCCGCCACTGCCAACTTTCTGGCAAAAGCTGCGCTCGGCATCGCTGACGATTTGCTCTCTACCATGCTGTTGACCGCACGCTGTCCGCTGATCTGCGCCCCAGCGATGGACGGCGGCATGTGGTCTCATCCAACCGTCGCTGCGCATGTGCAGACGCTCCGGGAGCGGGGAGCGGTGGTGATCGATCCTGAGGAAGGCCCCCTGGCGTCAGGCCGTCTCGGGAAGGGCCGGCTCGCCGACGAAGAGCGTGTCCTGACCGTCGTGCACTCGATCCTGATGCCGAAGCAAGATTTTCAAGGTCAGCGCGTCCTGCTGTCGGCCGGGCCGACGCATGAAGCGATCGATCCTGTACGCTACATTGGCAATCGTTCATCCGGGAAAATGGGCTACGCAATCGCCGAAGCCGCCTTCCAGCGCGGCGCACAAGTGGTCCTCGTCAGCGGTCCCACTTCGCTGACTCCGCCACGCGGCGTCGAAGTGGTGCAGGTGAAAACCGCCGAGGAGATGGCCAAGGAGATGATCACCCGCTTGTCCTGGTCCACCGTCGTCGTAATGGCGGCCGCCGTCGCGGATTTCCGTCCCAAAGAGGCGACAACGAGGAAATTGAAAAAGGACGGCGACGCGACCGCCGCCCTCGCTCTCGAGCCAACCACCGATATTCTGGCCGCCTTGTCCGTGCGCCGCACCACCCAGGTATTGATCGGCTTTGCGGCTGAAACCCATGATCTCCTCCGGTACGCGAAAAGCAAACTCGCCTCCAAGGATCTCGATGTCATTGTCGCCAACGACGTGACTCTCCCGGGGGGAGGTTTCGGCGGCGACCGGAATGCAGCGACCGTCGTCGAGCGGGACGGCCGCGCAACCGACTTTCCGCTTAAGGACAAACGAGAGCTGGCGGACGACATTCTGGACGTCGCCCATCGGTGGCTCCAAGTTCCTGGCTCCGAGCGGATGCCGCGCAGACTCAACCCCCTCAAGAAACGATAGACCATGGCCCAACGACCGGCCTCAAACGCGATCGAGATCGACCGGCTGGCCACACAGCTGGCCAAGGATCCACAATCCAAAGCCTTTCTTCCATTGGCAGAGGAATATTGCAAGGTCGGCATGTGGGAGGAGGCGGTCAGCGTATTGGAAGACGGATTGAAGTACTATCCCGGATTCATCACCGCGATGGTCGTGCTCGGACGCGCCTATGACCAACTCAATCAACCGACGAAGGCCAGGGCCGTCCTCGAAGGTGCGGTCAAGCTGAGCCCGGAAAACCTCCGTGCCCATCGAACACTGATCAAGATCTATGCTGCCCAAGGCCTCACGCAGGAGGCGATCGCCTCCTGCCGCGTCATCTTAGCCATGAATCCCAAAGACGAAGAAGCGCTTTCCGTGCAGGCGTCACTACGGGTACTGGAACCCGATACGGCAACTGCTCTCCCCGGCGGAACATCGCCGCCTCCGAAGGCTCGTCAGCGGCCTTCGGGCGCGCGCGAAGGCGACCTCCTAAAACCGTTGACCCGGCCCGCTGGCGTGGCCGATTCACCGATCGCCGCTCCGGGCGTCGAGTCGCAGGAAGAGCCCGCGCCCAGTGGAGGGGCCACCACTGGACGACCGAACCCGGCTGATGAGGCAGAGCCTTCACGCTATACGGATACCGTGGCACAGCTGGAGTCCTGGCTGCGCCTGCTTGAACAACGACGCCGCGACCGGTCCACAGGCACTGCGTCCGAGTCCGTCCCATAAATTTTCAATATATTCGATAGTTTGACCCCCCCGTGCCGGCCTGTTACAATGCCGCTCTCCTGAACTGCCGGCAAGATACGGCCAGCTCTAGACATCGGTTGAATCA
>JBKPKC010000225.1:0-4761 GCA_046765595.1 Nitrospirota bacterium | reverse complement strand
ATGCCTGTCTCGGTTGGCAGGAAAGTGCCGCGCTCCTGAACGACCTGGCGGAAAGCATCGTCGCCCGACCCGCCTGACCGGTTAGACGCCCGCCTACCGCGCTGCAACGCTCGTCATGCTCATCGATACCCATACACATCTCGACGACACGCGCTATGACGCCGACCGCGAAGCAACCATCGAGCGGGCGCGCCATACGGGCGTTGGAGCGTTCGTGACGATTGGCTGCGATCTCACGACCAGTCGGTCGGCCGTGGCGCTTGCCGACAGTCACACCGACGTCTATGCCGCGATCGGCGTCCACCCGCATGAAGTCAAACATATCGGTGACGGGTGGTATGACGATCTGCGCCGTCTGGCTCGACATGAAAAAGTGGTGGCTTACGGCGAGATCGGGCTCGACTATCACTACAATTACTCGCCCCCGCAGGAGCAGCGGCAGCGGTTCCGCGAACAAGTCCAGCTCGCACGGGAACTGCGCCTGCCGGTGGTCATTCACACGAGAGAAGCGCAGGAAGACACGATCAGCATTTTGAAGGAGGAGAAGGCGTCAGAGATCGGCGGGGTGTTTCACTGCTTTTCCGGAGATGCCTGGCTGGCGAAGGACGCGCTGGATTTGGGATTCTACCTCTCTTTTTCCGGTATCCTCACATTCGGCAACGCCGGCATGCTGCGGGACATCGCCAAGCAGACGCCGCTGGATCGCCTGCTCATCGAAACCGACTGCCCCTACCTCACGCCGGTCCCGCATCGCGGAAAGCGCAACGAGCCGGCGTTCGTCTCGCACGTCGCCAAACAGCTCGCCGACATCCATCCCGGTCTGTCCTTCGAAGAAATCGCGAAGGTTACCAGCGAAAACGCCAGACGGCTGTTCACGAAACTCCGCTGACGTCGACGTCAAAAGCGCTTGAGCTGGCGGCTTCTTCGGCGAAGCGCCTTCGGCAGTTTTCGAGGGTTGCCTTTCTTGTCTGGTCGGCGCCCTGACAGCGGATCATCGACGGCCAACTCCTTGTGCGGCAGTGGTCGTTCGGTGAACGACTGCGCTTCGAGCTTGTGTGCAAACTCCGCGGCCTTCATGATCAACGCGCCCTGCGCCTCGGCCGCGCGGATTACTTCACGGTCCGACGTGACGACGGCGCAATCCGTCCCATATTCGGTCGCCAGACGCTCGATGACCTGGTCAGCTCGTTCGCCGCGCTTGGAATAAATGACCTGAACCCCGGCACGATGTTCGCGGCTTTCAATCGGCTGTCCTCCTTGCCAACCGTCGAAGACCACCGTGAGCGCGTGTCCTTTACGATGACGATAGACGGCCAGGAGTCGTAACAGCCCTTCACGGGCCCCTTCGGAATGCGCTCCGGTCTTTCCCGTAAGCCCCATCAGATTGTAGCCGTCGATGACGACATGCATGGCGAACAAAACCCTACGCGGAGCGGCCTATACTGTCAACACACGCACCACGCAGGGTCCAATCGGCTGTTCCCCTTGACAACCCCCGGAACATCTGAGACATAGATATAACTTCTGCCGTCCTCCTGGAAACCCATGCCTTCTGCTCTCTGCCGCGCAGCGGTGTTGCTCATACTGCTGGGACTCTTCGGTCTCGCGGCCATGCCGTGGCTTGACCAGGTGAATGCGGCCTCTCAGGAGCCACGACGCGACCAGTCGTCACCGTCCAAACGCTCGCGCAACTCGAACGTCAGCCTCGCACCGTACACTCTCCCGGCAGCGACCATCCAAAACCTTCGAACCGCTTTCTCGCCTGATCTCTTTCGGCTGGTGCTCGATCTCGACCGCAAAACCAAGGTCAAAAAGCATGTGCCGTCCCGCGAGGAGGGATTGGTCGTCGAAATCCCCCACGCGGCGTTGAGCAAATCCGCGCAAAGCAAGATCGCTCAGGGGACGCTCGACGGCCGGTTCATTGTCAGGCAAACGCACGACGATTCGGTCACGGTCGCCCTGCCCAGCGGATCTTTTCAGACCTATGCCTTGTTTTCACTGACCAATCCTCCGCGGCTCGTCGTAGACGTCATTCCCGCAGCGGCACAACCGTCTACGCCGTCGTTGGATGCGGCTGAGCCGCCGGTCGTCCCCACGCCCACAACCCCGCCGCAACCGCTTCCGCCCCGCGCCAAGGGATTCACGACGATCGTCATCGATCCCGGACATGGCGGGAGAGATCCGGGCGCCCACGGACTCCGCGGCACGGAGGAAAAAGACATCACGCTGAAGGTCGGATTGAAGTTGCGGGAACTACTCAAGAGGGATCCCGCGGTTCGCGTCTTGATGACCCGGGAGCGGGACGTGTTCGTCGAACTTGAAGACCGGGCGCGGTACGCCAACGGCAACGAAGCGGACCTTTTTGTCTCGATCCACGTCAACTCCCATCCGCAACGGTCCGTGCGGGGCATTGAGATCTACCATTTCGGAGAAGCCAAGGATCAGCGGGCGCTGGAATTGGCGGCCCGAGAAAACGGGACGCCGCTGAACAGCACCGGCGTGGGATGGGAATATCTGGTGGCGGATCTGTTGACTACGAAAAAAATCGAGGCGTCGCTTGAGCTGGCCTGGACGACCAAGGAGGCCATGATCGCGCATCTGAACGGACATTATGCGCTAGACGACCATGGCGTCAAAACGGCGCCGTTTTACGTGCTTCGTTTTACCAGCATGCCGAGCATTCTCGCGGAGATCGCCTACATCTCCAATGCGGCTGAAGAGGAGCTCTTGCGGACAGGCGTCTTCATCACGCGGGTCGCTGAATCCCTCCATGAGGGGGTGATGGCCTTCTTGGCCGCTTCCAAACCACCGGCGCGATAATGCGCCCAATGATCCGGCTCGCCTCGCCATGCCGACCGTGAGGCTGGTTCTGGAATACGACGGTTCGCGTTATGCCGGCTGGCAGCGCCAGCCGGATCAGCCCACCATTCAGGAAGCCGTCGAAACCGCACTCTATCAACTGACCCAGCAGACCATCTCGGTGATCGGCGCAGGACGCACCGATTCCGGCGTGCATGCGCTCGGTCAGGTGGCCAGTTTCCGGATCGAGCGGGAGTGGACGCCCCGTCAATGGATCAGAGGATTGAATGCCAGGCTCCCTGAGGATATTGCCGTGCGCGCAGCTGAAACGGTGGTCGACGACTTTCATGCCCGATATGCCGCCCGGGGGAAGCTCTACGAATACCGCATCCTGAACCGCGGGGAGCGGCCCGCGCTCAAGCGCGCCTATGTATGGCATGTTCATAAGCCTCTCGATCTGGCGGCCATGCAACGAGCGGCGGCTCTTCTCGTCGGCTCCCATGACTTTTCCTCGTTCGAAGGCACGCTGACCGACAACGAAGATCCTGTCTGCAACATGCGCCGGTTGGACGTGGCGAAGCAAGGCAGCCTTCTCATCATCCAGGCCTATGCGGATCGATTCCTGAAACAGATGGTCCGTGCGATCGTCGGAACGCTCGTCGAAGTCGGCCATGGCAAACGAACGCCAGACAGTCTCGGAGCCGTCCTGGCCGCGAAAGACCGCACCGCGGCAGGCCGGACCGCGCCTGCGCACGGTCTTTATCTGGTCCGCGTGGATTACGACGGCGCTCTTAGCCAGGCTGACGGTCTACGATGACGAGGCGATCGCGCAAGGATTGGACAAGAGAACTGCGGCAGGCGTTGATAAGGCAGGATTCAGCGGGAGGACGACTCGTCGGGGTTTTCGAGTTTCTTGCGGAGTTCAATCAGTTCCTGCTCGAGGGCCAGGAACCGGTCGCTGATGGGGTCCGGCAGATTGATGTGGTCCATCGTGGCATCAGGAAGGCGCTCGCCCTGCGTCTTGATGACGCGGGCCGGCACACCGATGACGGTCGAGTTGGGCGACACGTTTTTGAGCACGACGGAGTTTGCGCCGATCTTGACGTTGTCTCCGATCGTAATGCCTCCAAGGATTTTGGCGCCGGCTCCGACGACGACATGGTTGCCGAGCGTCGGATGACGCTTTCCCCGCTCCTTGCCCGTTCCTCCGAGCGTCACGCCTTGAAAGAGCGTCACATAATCGCCGACTTCGGCGGTCTCGCCGATGACAACCCCCATCCCGTGATCGATGAAAAAGCCGGTGCCGATCCGTGCCGACGGATGGATCTCTATCCCCGTCAGCCAACGAGCGAGCTGGGAAATGGCGCGGGGGATCAACGGCACCCCATGGGACTTCAGCCAATGGGCAATGCGATAGGCGATCAGCGCATGAAAGCCGGCATACGTCAAAATGACCTCGAGCGTGCCGGTCGCCGCCGGGTCGCGGTCGAATACAGCTTTGAGGTCTTGTCGAATCGCCTTGAACATTTCGCGTATTCTACGCTGCTCAGAGCGGTTCAATCAAACACACGGCGTGGGCGATCATCCCTTCTTCCCTCCCGACCGCATCGAGACCTTCTCCGCTCTTGACCTTCACATTGACGCACTCGGGATCGATGCCGGCGGCCTCAGCCATGGTCTTCTGCATTGCTGCCAGGTGCGGCGCGAGCCGCGGCGCCTGGGCGACGATGACGGTATCGATATTGCCGACTCGATAGCCTTTCGCCTTCAACTTGCTCATCACGTCTTCCAGCAATTTGAGACTCGAGATGCCTTTGTACCGCGCATCCGAGCTCGGATAATGGCGTCCGAGATCGCCCTCCCCCATGGCCCCCAGCAAGGCATCGCACACCGCGTGAACGAGCACGTCGGAATCGGAATGCCCGAGAAGGCCCTTGCTGTGTGGAATGTCCACCCCGCCGA
>JBKPKC010000224.1:0-5252 GCA_046765595.1 Nitrospirota bacterium | reverse complement strand
CGACCGTAAAATCCTGTCCAGCTGACACGCGTTCGAATCGGCCGGGGACGTTCGTCAAGGAGGCCACCGCTTCGCGTACCTGATCGCAGGTCGCGCCAACGTGCAACGCCGCACCGATCGCGCCCAAAAGATTGTAGACGTTGTGTTCGCCTACAAGACGGCTTTCGACGGTGAAGACCCCAGCCGGCGTGCCCGCGGAGAATGTGGAACCATTCATGGACAGCCGCACGTTTTCCGCCCGCAGATCGGCCCGGCTTTTGACTGCAAAACCCCAGACCGGCACCCGACAGGCTGCACGCACCTGGGCGCCTCGCGGATCATCCATGTTGACGATGGCGCGTTGCCCGGTTTTCCTCCCCTGCCCGAGCGCCGTAAACAGCCGCAATTTCGCCTGAAAGTACTCCTCCATCGTTCCGTGATAGTCGAGATGATCCTGCGTCAAGTTGGTAAATACAGCGACGTCATATTCGCACCCAGCCGTCCGATCCATGGCCAAGGCATGAGAGGACACTTCCATCACGACGCTGTCCATGTCAGCCTGAATCATTTTGGCCAGTAGTCCTTGCAATTCGAGCGCCCCGGGAGTCGTGTGAGCAGCCGGAATGATTTCGGTTCCGATTTGGTAGGCAACGGTTCCGATAAGTCCGACGTGGCGACCCATCCCTTCCAACAGAGCTTTACAGAGGTAGGTCGTGGTCGTCTTGCCGTTCGTCCCTGTCGCGCCGATCATCGTCAACCGGGCGGACGGATCACCATGGAACCGGCTGCCGATTAGCCCCAACGCCTTGCGTGAATCCGCCACTTTGATGAACGGGAGTGATTCACGTTCCACGGACTCCTGTCCAACAATCGCAGCCGCTCCCGCCTGGATAGCCTGAGCCACGTAACGGTGGCCGTCCACGCGCTCTCCCTTCACGGCGACAAAAAGGCTTCCTGAGGCCACCGCCCGCGAGTCGTCTGTCACTGAACTGACAACCTGATCCAATGCTCCATGCCTCTCCACAATGGGTACTTGGCCGTTGAGCGCCGCAAGCAACTGCATGACCGTCACCGATCTCGATTCCATGCTGACTATTTCGCCGCCATGGCGATCTTTACTTGGTCATCCCGAGGCACACCCATGTAGGTCAGAACCTGCTCCCCGACACGGCGAAATACGGGAGCCGCCACGACACCGCCCCAGGCTTCGCCCTGTGGCTCATCGATCACGACGATCATTGCAAGACGCGGGGCTTCCGCCGGCACAAATCCGACGAATGATCCAATGGACAAGGCGCTGGAGTACGCGCCTGTGCGGGGATCGACCTTCTGAGCTGTTCCTGTCTTTCCGGCTACACGAAATCCCGGAATAGCGGCTTTCGCTCCGGTTCCATTCGTCACCACTCCTTCCATCATAGTAGTGAGAATCCGTGCGGTGGCAGGCGACACAACTCGTCGCTTTACTTGAGGCAGCGCTTCCTTCACCGGCCGGCCGCCGCGATCCCTCACTTCTGACACGACAAACGGCTTCATGAGCACACCGTCATTGCCAATCGCCGAGACAGCGGAGACCATCTGCAGCGGCGTCACTCCCACCTCTTGGCCCATCGAGATGGACGCCAATGAGCGCCGTCCCCAGTCCCGCGGAGACTTGAGCAGTCCGGCGACTTCCCCGGGCAAATCAATGTCCGTACGCTGGCCGAACCCGAACGCCTGGAGATACCGATAGAGCCGTTGCTCGCCGAGCAGGATGCCGGTTTTCGCCGCCCCGATATTGCTGGACTTTTGGATCATCTGGGCAAATGTCATCCATCCGAGCTTTTCATGGTCATGGATCGTCGTATTCGCGATCGTCATTCTCCCGTTCTCTCCGAACAACATCGAGCCCGGCATCATGACCTTTTCTTCCAACGCCGCGGCCGCCACGACGACTTTCATGGTTGATCCCGGCTCGTACGTATCCGTGAGCGCCCGATTCCGCCAGCGATCGGCCGTCAAGGATGCAACGGTATTCGGGTCGAACCGCGGGCTGACCGCCATTGCGAGGATCGCCCCGGTTTGAGGTTCCATCACGATGATGGTTCCTGATTTTGCGTGCGCATGATCAACCGCTTCCTCCAATTCCTTCTCGGCGATGTATTGAATCACCTCATCGATTGTCAGTGTAAGCGCCTGGCCTGGAGACGGAGCTTGTTCACGAAGCCCCTTGGGAAAGACCGTTCGGCCCAACGCGTCCCGTTGTAGAATCGTTAGTTTTTTTTCTCCATGCAGCTGCGATTCGTACCGGCGTTCCAATCCTTCCAGGCCAATGCCGTCCATGCCCACAAAGCCGAGCACATGCGAGAGGAGAGGGCCTTTAGGATAAAACCGGCGCCCCTCCATCACCATGCCGATGCCGTCAATCGACAGTTGCTCGAGCCTGTGCCCTTGATCGGGTTCTATTTTTCTCGCCAGCCACACAAAATGCTTGTCCTGGCGAAGCTTCTTTTCGATGTCCTCGCGCCTGAGATGCAGCACGGTGGAAAGCGATCTAGCCGCATGTGCAGGACTCTCAAGGGATGTGGGGACGCCGAAAATGGAGGGAACTTCCACATTCATCGCCAGGACTTTGCCGTGCCGGTCGGTGACGGTGCCCCTTGCGCCCTCCAGCGTCACGGTTTTTTGATGTTGCCGGTCCGCACGCGCCGTTAGCTCAGCCGCTTGCAGCACCTGAAGGTTGACCAGCCGGAACAAGATGACGCCAAAACCGACCAGCAGCAGTACGAGCAAAACGTATCGACGGCCGCGCGAGGGGCCCATGATTATTTCGCACCTCCGGACGTCGACATGTTGCGGGCAATCCGCATGTGCTCGACCGGTGGAGTCGCCATAACGGGCATGTCGGACTGCGGATGGAGGATAAAGAGCTGGCCTTGCTGCGGAGGGAACAACGCCAACTTGTCCGTCGCCACTCTGGCAATTCGCTCGGGCGCCGTCAGCGCGGAAACCTTGACCTGCAACTGATCGCGCTCTCGTTCCAGAAGGGTCTTCTGCGTCTTCAGGCGCTCGATCGAGTATCCCAGTCGCACGACATCCACCCGCTCCCATACAAAGACAAACACGAGACATAGACCGGCGACGACGGCCACGGCTTTCATGCGCGTCCCTCCTTCATGATCCGTTGCATGACTCGCAGCTTGGCGCTTCTAGCTCGGGGATTCTCATCCAGCTCCTGTTGCGACGGAATTTGTGGTCGTTTTGTCACAATCTCGAGCTCGCCGCCGTGCTGACTCAACAAGGCCTTGAAGGTCTGCTTGACGATGCGGTCCTCGAGCGAATGGAAGGAGATGACGCACAGGCGAGCTCCGAGATCCAAGACATCGGCGGCATCGCGGAGCGACGCCTCCAAGTGATCCAGCTCACGATTGACGGCAATGCGCAGCGCTTGAAAGGTTCTTGTCGCGCAATGAATACGGCCCCGGCGGTAATGACCAGGAACCGCTGATTCGATCACAGAGGTCAACTGGCCAGTCGTGGTCAAGGCCTGATCCCGGCGTGCGCGTACAATGGCCCGCGCAATGCGGCGCGAATACCGTTCTTCGCCAAAGCGGTAAATCATGTTCGCGAGATCGGCTTCATCGAGACCATTGACAATATCAGCCGCCGTAGGACCGCTGGCTTGATCCATACGCATATCGAGGGGTCCCTCCAAACGAAAACTGAAGCCTCGAGAAGGTTCATCAAGCTGAGGGGAAGACACGCCGAGATCGAACAACACGCCTTGCACCCGGGAGATGCCGCGTTCCGCCAAAATCGACTTTAGGTCCATGAAATGTGCCTTCACGAGCACGAGACGATCGCCAACAGCGCGAAACCGCTCGTGGCAGATTTTGATTGCACGGGAATCCCGATCCATGCCGAGGACGGCACCGCTTGGCTGGCTGGCGTGAAGAACTTCAATAGCGTGCCCACAATACCCCACCGTACAATCCAGATAGATGCCGCCGGACTGGGGTCTAAGCCAGGACAGAACCTCTGAGCGCATAACCGGCAGGTGATCATCACTCGCGCCGTCTTGCTGTGGCCCAGTTTCACCCACAATCTCCCACGCCATCGCGGAGTATACTCCTCAGAAATGCATTGTCAATAAAAAATTCACGCACTTAGAAGGTTTTTTTGCACGCCCGAAATCCCGCTCCATCCACCCACTGTGTATGGCCAAATAGGGGTAATGACGCGGCAGATATCCACACCGGAAAATGGGGATTTTATGAACTGTCTGCTTTAGCCACTACTAGGGGTTGTGCTGGGTCGAAAGCGAGTGCGCGACCGCGAAGTCGAAGGTTTGCTGACTCAGGGGTACAGCTTGTACAGCATACGTGGGAAAGGGATGGTTTCCCGGACGTGCTCAAGTCCGCAAATCCAGGCAACCGCGCGCTCAATGCCCATCCCAAATCCCGCGTGAGGCACGGATCCGTATTCGCGGAGGTCCACATACCACTTGAAGGCGTCTTCCGGCAGGTGATGTTCCTTAAGCCTTGCGCGCAGCAGTTCCAGATTGTGAATACGCTGACCGCCACCGATGATTTCTCCATACCCTTCAGGAGCCAATACATCCATGCACAGCGCGAGATCAGGTCGCGCCTCGTCTGGCTGCATATAAAACGCCTTGAGCGCACATGGATAGCGATGAATGATGACCGGTCGCTCGAACTGCTGAGAGATGATGGTCTCTTCGTCTCCGCCAAAATCATCCCCCAGCTGAGTGGAATTGTTTTTCTCCTGGAGAAGGTGGATCGCTTCTTCATACGTCAGCCGTGGAAACGGAGGCTTGATTGATTCGAGCTTTGCAACGTCTCGTTCGAGCACTGACAGCTCGTGTCTTCTCGTTTCGAGAACTCTCTGTACGATGAAGCTTAAGAACTGCTCTGCCAGTGCCATCATGTCGTCGAGCTGTGCGAAGGCGACTTCAGGTTCCACCATCCAAAATTCCATCAAATGCCTGCGCGTCTTCGACTTTTCAGCTCGAAACGTCGGACCGAAGCAATACACCTTCCCGAAGGCCGCTGCAGTGGCTTCACTGTAGAGCTGCCCGCTTTGGGTGAGATATGCCGTTTCGTCGAAGTACTGCGTTTGAAAAAGCGTTGTCGTGCCCTCGCACGCATTCGGCGTGAAGATGGGGGCATCGACAAGAATGAACCCCCGATCGTCAAAGAAATTGCGGCAGGCGCGGACAATCTCATGTCGAATGCGCAAAATGGCGTGCTGCCGGTGCGACCGCAGCCATAGATGTC
>JBKPKC010000223.1:0-14770 GCA_046765595.1 Nitrospirota bacterium | reverse complement strand
CTGTGGAGGATGGAGAAGGTAATGGAGCCTTGCCCACGAAGCTCTTCAGAGTGCGGTCCCAATCGGCCGTGAAGCGATCGAGACTGAAACGGGATCGTGCCATTGCGCACCCCTGGTCGCCCAAACGGCGCGCTTCCCCGGGGTCGGCCAGGAGGAGCGCCATCCGTTGCATTAGGCGGTCCACGTCGGCTTCGACGATGCCTGAGATGCCGTCATGGAGCAGCATTGGCATTTCCGTGACCGGCAGGGCGACGATCGGCAGCCCGATCATCATCGCTTCGCACACTGCCAGGCCGAAGCTCGTGTATCGCACCGGATGGAAGAAGAACCGGTAACGGGACATGAACTCCGGCAGCGCTTCGTGTGAAATTTCGCCCAGCCCCCCGGCCGCTTCAGAGTTCATGCCGATGACGTCCAATGGAATGACGCGCCGGATCCGTTCCACAAGATCGGCGCCCACACGCCTCCCCCGCCGCGGCAGGTCGTTAATGACCACGAGCCCGCGTGGAAGCTCCCCGCTGTACCGGACGCCCTCGGCCGAAGGAACGCCGTGTTCAATCACGCTGGTGGGCGTGGTGCCGTTGTCCCACATGAGGCGGTTGAACCGGGTGACGTGCACCAGGTGCATGGACCTGTCATCGACGATGTGGCGGCTGTCAGTGGGATCGTCCGGAGGGTCGTGTTCCAGGTACAGGCGTGGTACGCGCCGTTGTTCGCTCGTCAATATGTCGTATTGATCCTCGACATAGGCGGACTTCGACTGAAACAGGATCGCGTCAAACGACATCTGTCGAAGCCGGTCAACTGGAACGTCGCGTACATGGTCCGGCCAAGGAAATCCCGGCGCTCGACCGCTGTACCCAGGACGGGACAATCCGACCGGCAGATACCAATGATGAGGCGTATGGGTCAGGTAATAGAGATAGTTGCCGTGGATGTGCCAAGTCAGAATACGCAGCGGCCGGGGGCTGGAATTTGTGCGGGACGGTTCCACGACGGGCGGCGTCGTCAACAGATGGTCGGCTTCCGCCAGGACATCACTGGAGCCGCTCGCCGCTCCCGCCAAGACCCGATGTCTGGCTCTATCCAGCGGATTCCATCGGATCGGATCGGAACCGACAGAAAGGATCACGCTCGGGGTGCCGAGAGCGGCGGCGACATGGGAGACGCCCGTGTCGTTGGCGATCAACAGGCGGGCGTGGCTCAGAAGAACTCCAAGGGAGCCGAGCGTCGTGAGCCCGGCCAGGTTGACGACTTCCCCTGGAACACTGCGCGCCAGTGTGTCTGCAAGCGGGCGTTCTTCCCGCACGCCGGTGATGGCAATCCGCAGGTCCCGGTCGGAAAGGCCGCGAGCGACCTCGAGGAATCCCTCGGTGCTCCACCGTCGCGCTGGACCTCTTCCGCCGGGATGGATGCACGCATAGCGACCGGGTTCGAGTCGTGCGGCATCTGAAAGACCATTAAACTCGATGTGATCGTTGGCGCTCAACGGAAATTCAAGTTGGTCGCCTTGCAAAGGGACGCCGATATGTTTCAGGAGCCTGAGGTGACGATGAATCTCTGAGCAGTCGGCGGGATAGGGAAGCCATCCATCCGTGCTCGTGCTGTCGGCGTGAGCCTGTGTGAATCCCCAGATGGTACGCGCGCCGAACAGTTGCACGAGATCGTTCACGTAGGAGCCGTCGCCCTGCATTTGAATCGCCCAGTCGAATCGGCGCCTGCGCATGGCAGCGAGAAATTCCGTGAGGCGCCTGTAATCGGGCTCTTGCTCGGGAAGTCCCGGGTAGCCCGGAAATTCGATGAATTCGTCGAGATAGCGGGAAAACCGCTCGACGAACGTTTTCGCCCAGGGCAGACCGATCAGCGTGATCGTGGCCTCGGGAAATGCCGCGCGCAGCGCACGGAATGCCGGAACGGTGCACAGGAGATCTCCCAGGTGCAGGGCACGCAAGATGACAATTGTGCGCGGAGGACCTGTAAGCGAACGGACAGAGCGCATCAAAATTACCGGTTTGGGAAACTGGACGGTAAAGACACAGTCACGCGCGAGATAATGATCGGCGTGCTGTTTGCGAGCGCATCGATCGCTTGCTGCGGGCCGCCCCATCACCACTGTGTTGAGACTTGTCGACGGCGTTATCGCTGGTGGTCGTCTGGTGACGACCGGGGCGTCCGGTTGTTGTTGAGGAAGCTTTCGCAGCGCGCGTCTTGTTCCTCGATCGGCGACGCGCTGATTGTTTCCGCATATGCGCAGGTCTCCTTCATGACGTTCGTCAGGGATCAGGTGACGTTGTGCAAAGGATAGACCTTTCACCCACAGACGATGGAAACGCTTCTACAGAGAGACGTTCGTGACGTCGTTGGATGAGAGGCTCTTTGGCGAAGCGTCTCGAAAGGACGACAAGCTGTCCTCTCTCAGACAGTCTGTCTGGCCAGCAGCTATTTTTTGAATACCAATCGCGGCGTCGTCATGTCGCCCATGCCGATGAGAATGAGTTCCCAGCCTGCCGCGCCGTACTCATTGAGCGTCGCCTGCATTGCCGAATTGTCAGGCGGGACGTCGACAACCTTGTAGACATACCGCTTGGCCTCCTGGCCTTCGGCAGCAGGATGGTGCCAGAGAACCACTGACAACACGCTCATGGATATGAGTAGGACGGCCACGTTGATCAGTCGCAATGCGGTCGAATCCATGGCACACCTCCTGGGTTATGCAATGATAGCCGGCAATGCCCTCGAATCATCTGCCTGGCAGCACATGGCCCTTGAAGATGCGGTAGAGATAATAGAGCAGGGGAAACAGCACGACGGATCCGGCTGCCAGACTCACCAACAAAATCTGCAGGGTCCGGTGGGGGGATGCGTGCGCAATCGTCAGATGAGGCTCAACCAGAAACGGAAACTGGGACAATGCCCAGCCCCACAAGAGAACCGCGGCGCCTCCAATGGCGAACCATCGGGCTGCCCTGACAGCCTCTTTCCACAGGGCGATGAGCGACGCCCCAAGCAGTCCGACGGCGGTCAGCACGGCCAGCATCCCGAGCATGGTCTGGCGCAGCCGGTCGTAAATTCCCGGCGCACCGTCGCGTGCCAACCACAAGACGAACCCGGCCATGACCAACACGCCGCAGCAGGAGAGCATCGCCCTCCGGGTGAAGAGCCTCCGTAAGTCGTGATCGGGCGCTTCGACGAGAAGATAGACGGCGGCTAAATACGCGACGAGGATCGTCGTCAGCAATCCGACGCTGAGCGGAAAGGGTGCGAGCCAGGGAGCGATGAAGCGTTCGGTGAACGAGCCGGCCGTCATCGCGTCCGGCAGCCGGCCGGAGGCGATGGCTCCGAGGCTGATGCCCAATAAGGCCGGCGTGATCAGGCTCGAACCTGCGAATAGGTAGCGCCAGATCGCCGGCGTCGAACTCGTTCCGTCGAGTCGGGCGGTAATGTCGTGAGTTCGCACCGCGAAGGCGGTGCCTCGGAGCACGATTCCGATCAGCATCAGCGACAACGGAATATGCAGGCCAGTGGTGATCAAGGCATACGCGGCGGGAAAGGCTGTAAAGAGGACGGTGACCGCGACGATCAGCCATACATGGTTGGCTTCCCAAATAGGACCGATGGCCTGATCGATTAAGGCCCGTTGTTTTTGACCGTCTCGGCCGAAGGCAGAAAAACTCCAAATGCCGGCGCCGAAATCCGCTCCGCCGGTGAGGAGGTAGAATGTCAGCGCTCCCACCAGCGATGCACCCAGCACGAACTCCAATGTGTCCATGGGGAAGATGTTAAATCTCGCGCACCGGTTTGTCTATGCACGGCGAGCCCTGGGCACATCCGCTCGGCGGCTTCAGGGTCTGTGCGATGCGGAATCTCACGCAAGACGCCGCTGATCGGTCACGTCACGAGGCGCGTGACGCCGCAGGAATTCCTTCCATAACGTCTGCCATACGGGCCATCGGTGTCCGCCCCGCGCCGTGATGACATGCGCAGTCGGAAGGCTGGATGCGAGCAGGCGATGCGCCGAGACAAAAGCGTCTGTGTCTCCGAAGGCCAGGAAAATTTCCGGAAGTGCGGAACGACGGTGAGACTGAGATCCCAACCATGTCCAGAGAGCCCGGATTTCATCCGAAGAGGTGCGCGTCGACATCCATCGGGCGAGTCCTCCGGCACCGGAAATTTCCTGTACGACGCTCTGGGTACCCAGGAAAGGCGCGATCGCCACGACTGCGCGAAGGTCGTTCGGGTATCGGCTTGCGTACAAGAGCGCGCCCAGGCCTCCCATGGAAATGCCTGCCAACCACACCGAGCGGTAACCGGCACTCGAAGCGGGAACAAGCACGTCGCAATGAAGTTGCTCGAGGATGGTCCTGTCCGCGTAGTAGCCGTAATGGGCGTCGACCAGCAAGACATCGGCGGCCCAGGAATGGGCGCGCACCAGTTCCACAAATCCCCAGTCTTCGAAATCCTTCGCTTCATCGCCAATACCGGGCAAGCATACCAGCAGATCGCGGGTCGGCCCTGCGCCCTCGTATCGATACTCCCGGATATGCAGCGGCCGAACCGTGGGAAGAAACCGGAGGAAGGACGGATAGTGCAGCGAGAGACGCGACACCGCGATTCGTTTCCATCTCACGAGGCGGCGGACCACCATTGGCGCGTACCCTTATGCAGCCAGAGGCCGCGTATCGTGAATCCAATCGACGTCGTACCGGTGGGCCTGCGCATGAAGAAACTGGTCCAGTTGCCCCAATGTGAGCGGAGGAGGCAGCGCATATCGTTGGGGAATGGTCCGAAGAAGCGCGTCGTGATACCGCGCATACACCGAAAAATCCCTGGGGAAGGCGTCCGGATCGACGCCAATGAGCTTGCCGCGCGCCGCCGCATGCTCGATGAGCCCGCGCCAGTCCGCCGCCGACGGCAGCCCGATCGAATCGACCCCGTGAGAAAACAATGTGGCGTACACTTCTTCGAAGACCCTCGTCGAGAGGTAGGATTGGAGGGCGGCAAACGACCCTTCAGTGTTGAAGACCATCCAAAACGGAACGGACCCCGTGCCTAAACACCAATAGGGCTCCATCAGAATGAATGAATCGACCAGCAGTCGCGTGGAGGACAGGCCGCGTCGTTCGTTCCACCATCGATGCAGATCGGCCACGAGGGGGCTCAGCGCCTCCGGTTGCTCGAAGATGAGCCGTCTGACCGAACAGGCGCGTTCGGCGGCGTACGCCATGACGTCGTCGCCGAGCGAGGGCACAAAACCCCATTCGGCTTCCGGGGCCATGAAATCCGCCTCGGGCGGATCCCATTTCGTCCGGTGAGAGCCGTACCGGCGCAAGTATTCGGCCACGCGCGGGCCTCCGGAATGCATTTCAGCCGCCGTTGCGCCGCCCAAGGCGCCGAATTGAAACAAGTGACGGCCGCCGCAATCCGTGACCGGCCAGGATAGCCGGCAATCGACGAGCACGATGGTGCCGCCCGGTTCCAGACATTGATCGAGAAATGTCCGATACGTGTCCCCGAGGGAGGTTTTCTTGAATCGGAAATAACTCATCCGCCGCACCATCAGGCGGTCTTGCACGGGATCGTGCATATGGTGAAGTTGCAAGCCCGGATTGCGTTCGAGCACCCTGCGGGCCGGTTCCAGCCCCCATTGAAGCTCGTCCCGTGGTTCATCGGGATGCACGCTCGACCTCGCGATGGGGACTAGAAAGGTCTGAGGAAGCCATGGAATACCGAGCGCGGTCCACAGATGAGTCGCCGCCCCGTTCGACGATCCAATGGCCACGGCTGGATAGCGGCGCTTCGGGTACTGACTGACGGCCCATCGCGAGAGGTCGATTTCGCTGATCCGGTCGAGCCGGTCGGCGCCGATCGCTTCAAACCATCCGCTCCATATATAGACCTGCTCCTGCAGAAAGGCCGGAAGGCGGTTGACCACCGCCGAGAGCGCCTTCACCGGGGGCATGGCCCAGCGAGGGACCGCGCCAAGCATGGGAAAATCGCGGCCGTGCAGAAAGCGGCCAAGCGCGGAAAGCATCGCCGATGCCGAATCGAAGTCTGCGAGGTATGCGGGTTTTTCAGACATTGTTATAACCGTAAAAAGGGACGAATCGCCTCAACAAACATGTCGGGCGCGGTGTAGGTGATCGTATGCGCCAACCCGGGCATCACCAATAACTCCCCCTTTGGCAGCAAGCGCACCATTCGTTCAGCCCAGCCCTGCGGTACGAGCACGTCACGAGAACCCCGGACGACCAGCGTCGGCGCGCTGATCTGCGTCAGCTTCGGCTCGAGACGATCGCGGAGCGCCATCCGCGCCGTGGCCACGATCCCACGCCAGCCCGCCCGCCAGTAATCGCGCAGCATCAGCCTCCCAAGGCCCGGCGACTCAATGCGTGAGTTCTTGATGAGGCGGAGCACCTGCTTCGCGAGGGACCGTGCGGCGGGATCGACCGTCGGCCCTTGAAGCACAAGACGGTGAACAAAACGCCCATGACGCGCTGCAAAGTCCACGAGGATCTGACACCCGAAACTGTTGGCAACGAAGTGGGCGCGGTCGAGACTCAAACGGTCCATCCATTCGGCGAGCAGGTCAGCGAGATACCCGAGAGTCAGCCGTTGGGGAGGCCGATCGCTCAATCCGTAGCCGGGAAGATCCGGCACGTATGTTCTCGTGAAGAGCGAAAGCCGCTCGGCGGCGGGCATCATGTAATCGCCGGCGAGCACGAATCCGTGCAAGAGGACGACCGGCGCGCCCGAAGTGAGGCCGCCGATTCTCGTGTAGATGTCACCGGTGAGGAGCGGCACCCTGAGCCGTGTCCATTCGGTACGCATCAGTTCCTCATCCCGCTTCCCATCGACCGCCCCGGCTCCGCGGCAGCCGCCACGTGCCGCCACATAGCCCAGCACACGACGCCGGCCAGCACGAGATACAGCAAAGAGAATGTGGCCATCGGCACCCACAACCCCGGCATCGGCGTCACGGCTTCGGAAGTGCGCATGACACCATAAATAATCCAGGGTTGCCGTCCCACCTCGGTGACGACCCAGCCCGCTTCGATGGCGACAAGACCCAACGGCGCTGTGGCAATCAAGGCGTACAGCAATCGGCGGTCTTCTTCCAGCCGCTGCCGCCGCCACACCCGCCACCCGCTCCAGCACGCCATCCCTGCCATCACCATTCCGCAGCCCACCATCACTTGGAATGCCATGTGGACCACCGCGACCGGAGGCCAATCCTGCTCGGGAAAGCGGTCGAGTCCGATCACTTCAGCCCCAGGGTCGTGGTACACGAGCAGGCTGAGCATGTCCGGGATCAACACCGCATACGGCACCGTACGCGTCGCGGTGTTGGGGATCCCGCCGAGGACGAAATCGGCACCGGCCTGCGTGTGAAAGTGCGCCTCCATTGCAGCCAGTTTCGCCGGCTGGTGTGTCGCCACCGACCTGGCGATTGCATCCCCGCTCAGCGGCTGCAGCAACGCCGGAATGCCTCCGACCCCCAACGCAATCATGAGGGCCAGGCGGTGGAACCGGCTTTGCGGCTGCCGCAGCAACGCCCAGGCGTGTATCCCGGCGACGAGAAATCCCGTGGCGGCGAAGGCGGCCAAGAGCATGTGGATGGTTTCATGCCAGGCCGCCGGATGCAGCAGCGTTGTGAGAGGATCGACGAATTCGTCGGACATTCCTCCCACCCCAACACCGCCCGGCTCATTCATCCACGCATTCACCGCAATCACGAAGCCGGCGGAGGCCACACCGCTCGCGGCGACGACCAGACCCGACACGAAATGAGCGAGCGGTGGAATCCGCGACCAGCCGTACAGATAAATCCCGAGAAAAATCGCCTCTGTAAAGAACGCGAAACCCTCGAGCGCAAACAACGGACCGATTGATGGACCGGCCCGCTCCATGAATTTCGGCCACAGCAGACCGAGTTCGAACGAGAGCACCGTACCGGAAACCGCACCGACGGCGAACAGGATCGCGGTGCCCTTCGACCAGCGCTGGGCCAGCGCCAAGCTGTCACGGTCTCCTTTCGCGAGCCAGCGCCATTCCGCGAGGGCAATCAACGCGGGCATTGCGACGCCGATTGCGGCAAAGATGATATGAAAGCCAAGCGACATCGCCATCTGGGAGCGTGCCGCCAGGAGGTCGGTCATCGGGTCGCAGGCACGTCGAATGAGTTGCGCGTGAAGGAACGGGGCGAGGCACGCATCGGTGGCGACGAACCGTTCGATTCCGAGCGACCTTGCCACCACCAGGCTGCCAGGCCTAATCCGCCTAAGGCCAGCCAGCCCCGATATCGATTGAGCCATGCCTGTAAACTGAAGTTGAGTGCCCGGTGACTGAATTCGCCGCGCGCGCCATAGTCTCCCGGCAAGGGGGCATACAGATTGTTCGGGCGCCCGGGTTCAACCGGCTCCTGCGTCTGTTGTGAGTCGTAGCCTATACACGCGAGATAATAATCCAGCCAGCCGGGAATGAATTTGTCGCCGATGATGGCCTTGACCGTCGGGAGACCGACGGAGAAATCGCGGCGCCGATGGTGCGCTGCCCAATACACGGCCCGTGCAATGACTTCCGGTTGATAAATGGGCGGCACCGGCTGGGGATGACGGGGCATCCGGGTTTTGATCCATGAAAATTGCGGTGTATTGACAGCAGGCAGCTGCACGCTTGTCAGATGGACGCGGCTGCCGTCGTGAATCAACTCCGAGCGCAGTGACTCCGTGAATCCCTGGACAGCATGCTTTGCGGCGCAGTACGCCGATTGCAAAGGGATCGACCGGTAGGCCAGCGCCGAGCCGATCTGCACGACGACGCCGCGATTGCGTGGCACCATCCGGCGGAGGGCGCTCAATGTGCCGTACACGTATCCGAGATACGTGACTTCCGTGACCCGCCGATAGTCGGCCGGCGTCATCTGCAGAGCCGGCGATAGTACGGAGACCATAGCATTGTTGACCCAAATGTTGATGGGACCCAATTCCTGCTCGATTCGTTCCGCCGCCTCTTCGACTTGATGGTCGTCCGATACGTCGATCGACATGGCCAGCGCGCGGCCGCCCAGTTGCTTCACGTCGTTCGCGGCCCCCGCCAATCCATCGCGGCTTCGTGCCAGCAGTGCGACGGCAGCTCCGTGCCGGGCGAACTCGCGGGCAATTGCCCGTCCGACGCCGGCAGAGGCGCCCGTGACGACGACGACTTCCGATGAGCGCCGCAGACGAGCTGATTCACTCTGTTCGGGAATTGCTGCGCCTCCCTTCATTACTTTGCCGCTCCGACGGTTGCGTCATACCCTTTGTATGGTTCGTTGCCGATACTAAACCAGACGGAAAGGACCAGCAAGACCAGCAGAAGGTAAAACGCGAAGCGGAACGAATCTAAATATGGAGTGTTGAAAATTCCGAAGGCATAGAGCGCAACGACGATGACCGCCGTCAGCAACAGCCCAATCACGAGCGTCAACATGGAGACCTCCGAATCCTCGCAATTGCGGGATGGACCTTGAACGCTATTCGGTTTCTGCAAAGGCGATGGTGCTTAACAATGCATTTTCCGCCTGACGAGAATCGAGCCTGGTGTGCTGCACGACGATCGGCACGTCCGACTCGATCAAGCTGGCGAAGTCTCTGTCGACCGGGATGGGCGCTGGGTCGGACAGATCATTGAACCGTACGTGCTTGGTGCGTTGTCCCGGTACGACCACGCGATAGGGCCCCACCGGCTTGCGATCTGTGTAAAAAATTGTGATCGACACGTGGGCGTCTTGCGTTCCCGTGTTTAACAGGCACACCGTTTCATGACTCGTCATTTGGGGATGTGGACCCGTACTGGTCGGAGGAATGTAGCCTTCCGCTATGGCCCATCGTTTCCTTCCAATCGCTTCCACGATACCCCTTCGATATTCTCGCTGGTCACACCACTTCTGCCTACATCCGATGTGATGGCTGCAAGCGGAGTGCCGTCAGATGCGGGCGCGCGGTCGACGAATCGGAAGAAAGGCATTCCCGAAATCAGAGGACCTTCTGTCCGGAGCTAGACAAATTGTCTGGAAAATCTGTCGCAAGATCGCCCGAAAACGCTGGTGAAACCCCGTATCGTGGAAGCGGCCCATGATTTGCACCAGGGTCACGATGAAGACTGGCTTCGTCGAGGCGGCATACGACCGCGCGAAAAGGTTGCGGCGATGGGGCGGGTGATGCGTCAATTCGGCGTTGTGATCGGACTAACGGTCATTTTGACGTTCCCGGTGACCGTGGTATCCGGAGCCGGGTCCCAGAAACATCCCGACCACACCGTGCGATCCTCCTCGTCGCAGTGGAAGATCCCAGCGCAGGCCGGGCGAGTGTCGGGAGTTGCAGACCGCTCCTTTCAACCTCAAGCCGCACGACCAGCGCCGCGGCGTTAAGGTTCGCGGCCGCGTAACACCGTCAATAAAGGTGACACATGCAACAGCGTATGGCGGGTAAGCATGAGGAGGTGTGTGAAGGGAGCTCGTTCGGAGGATCGGCAGATTCCGCATTCGGTGATCGAAGCGCCACCTTGCCGTCAGTGACGGCATGGATGAGCGAAATGGCCAGTGAATGGGTTCAACGGTGTTCTTCTACCAATAACAGGAGGGCTTTCATGAAGACTACAATCCTTGGAATCATGATCATCGCCTTGCTGACGTGTTTCGTGACGGCCGGTCCAGTGCTGGCCGAGCCGACAGGGTCCTCGACTATCGCGGGCGGCAATACGCCGGACCCGAACAAGATGCCGCAGGACAAGCGGACGGACCTCACCGGCGGACAACAAGGCGTGCCGGACGAATACTCGACCACGCCCGTGCGGCAGGGCAAGCTGAAGGAAGTCACGGACAGCAAATGGCTGAACCAGCCCGTGACCAACCCTGCGGGCGAGAAACTCGGAAAGATCACCAAAGTCTTGAAGGATGAACAAACGCAGAACATCGAGTATGTGATGTTCCAGACCGCTGACGGTCAAACGGCCCGGCCGATGCCGTGGAGCCGGTTCCAGGAAAAGGGTGACAAGATCGTCTTGAATGCAACGAAAGACGAACTTCAGACCAATGTGAATCCGAAGGAGTTCAAGGACATGTCGCCTGACTTGGCCATGTTCATGGACGAGATCGAGCAAAAGAGAAACGAGCCAAAATCGACTGCAGGCGAAGCCAAACCTGGCGACCCTGGGTCATTGTCCGGTGCGGCCACCATGGGTGAGGACCAGACCGGAATGCATCGCTCGGCACCTCCGACGCCTGCGCCCAGCTTTAAGCACGAAGGCGACAAGGCGAAGAAGTAACTCGCCGGCAATCCTTTGTCTCTCCCGCCCCGATCGGACATGTTCCGATCGAGGCGGGACGGGGTTCACCACAGAATACAATCTTCCTCAGTCGTCTCAAGGATGGTTTGTCCGGTGAACAGCTAAGTTGTCTCCTTTCGCCCGGGTCCCTTCGGTAAGAATCGGCTTTAAGCAAGGATTACAGCTGATTCGATACGGCCTGTGTCTTGCACTTCTGTTTACCAACAGGCCAGGCCAGCGTCGCTCTGCAACACTTTCACCGACATATTCATCAATGGGAGGGAGAACAATGAAAGGACAACGCATCATCCTCGGTTCCGCTCTATTAGTGCTCGCCGGCTGTCAAAGTATCGGAGGAGAGAGCATGCCGACGCTGACACGCACGGGCGAAGTCAAGGACGTCATTGTGCGTGAGGGCGTCGAGCCCGCCTCGGTCTCGGTGAATCCCGGCGATGAAATTCGATGGGTCAACAAGCGCCAAGGGACCGTTCGGGTGATTTTCTTGAATCCAATGACGGAAAACCTCTCGTGTCAGCGGAATTTTGGCGGACCGATGGGGTTCGGAGTCAAGCGTAATGAGTATTCGGCCAAACTGGGGGCCAACGAGACCGCAAGCGTCTGCTTCCGTGACGCCGGGGAAGTGAAGTATGTGGTGCGGGCCGAATCGGGTGACCCGGTCGGCGAGCAAAACCTTGCCGGTCACATCATGATCGGTGGCCGAGATACCGCCCGCGACACCACCTCCAGCAAAGAGCAACGCCGGGCCGCGAACAGCGATGAGGATCAGCCTGTCGCGCGCTAGGGGAGATGCCAGGGTCATGACTGGGGTTCTGGGCATCCATGAGCTAGAGAGTTCACTAATGTTGCCGGTCATGGCCCTGTGGTCTTATGGGCCAGGACGCAAACGGGTCTTCCGCCACATCGGTCTTGTTTGGTCTTGTAAGGAGGCGTCATGATGCAATTAGTCGGGGACTGTTATGTCGCACGGGAAGTCGATCACGACGAGAGCTTGACTGAAACGTTGATGGAGTGGTTCAGCCGCCGGCCCTCTTTGCGTGACGTGTCCGTGTTCGTCGCGGATGGCGTGGCGACATTGCGAGGCTCCGTTCCCACGAACCGGGACAGGGCGCTGGCGATTGAGTTGGCCTGGGATGCGGGAGCCGACGACATCCAGGACGACCTGAAACTGACACGCCCACTGGCCGCTTGACACTGCTCGACGAGCATCCTTCGGCCGGCGTCGAGAGCGGCTCGGCGCCGGCCACACTCCTACACATTGCACGACGGAATTTGGGTGAGAGGAGGGTAGGGTGTTTCCGCTTCTCTTCATTCTGTGCGACGTAATGCCATGCGATTTGCTGCGGTAGCCATAGATTACGACGGAACGCTCGCCACGGACGGCACGGTCCCTCCAGCAACGGTGGCAGCCCTCGAGCAAGTGGTTGCGTCGGGACGGAAGTTCATCCTCGTCACTGGGCGCATGTTGAGGGAACTGTTGCCGCTCTTTCCGCAGGCCACATTGTGCGCGAGGATCGTCGCCGAAAACGGAGCGGTTTTGTACCGCCCGGAGACGCGCGACCAGCGTCTCTTAACGGATGGAGCCTCGCCGCGGCTGACGGAACTCTTGAAGCGGAAGGGAGTCGTTCCGCTCGACGTCGGTGAATCGATCATTGCGACGGTACGGCCTCATGAAGTGGCGATCATGGAAGCCATCCGCGACCTGGGCCTCGAGCATCACGTCATTTTCAACCGCGAATCGGTCATGGTGCTCCCTCCCGGCGTCAACAAAGCCACCGGGCTGGCAGCCGCCTTGGACGAACTGCAGCTGTCTCCTCATGAGGTCGTAGGTATCGGCGACAGTGAAAACGACCACGCGCTCTTTCAGGCAAGCGAACTCTCCGTCGCCGTGGCGAGCGCGGTCCCGACCCTGCGTGAAGCCGCCGACTGGGTGACCGTCAAGCCGAACGGCGCCGGTACGGCTGAGGCGTTGCTTGCGCTGGTTGCCGAGGACATGGCCGGTCAGGCGAAACGCAGTAGCAGACACCGCGTGACGCTGGGCTCCGGCCGGACCGGGGAGCCCTTCACCATCTCTCCGGTCGGTGAAAATGTCTTGATCGCAGGAACATCGGGAAGCGGCAAATCCACGCTGGCCCACGCCATCCTCGAACAACTCATTGATCAGGGGTATCAGACGTGCGTCGTCGATCCGGAGGGAGACTACCCTTCCATGGAAAAGATGATCGTGTTCGGCAATTCCAAGCGCGGCCCAACGGTGACGGAGGTGCTTACGGCGCTGGAAAATCCCAAGGCGCAGGTCATCGTCAATCTAGTCGGCCTTCCGCTGGAAGACCGTCCAACGTTCTTCCTGGAGCTTCTGCCCACATTACAAGAACGGCGTCTGCGCACGGGCCGTCCTCACCGTATTCTGGTCGATGAAGCCCATCACCTGCTGCCAAAAAATTGGCGCGCTCCAGCGGACAACGTTCGGGACCTACAAAGCATGCTGTTTGTGACTGTGCATCCGGACCGGCTCGCGCCCCCATTGCTGGAGGCGATCGATGTTGCGGTGGCTCTCGGCGATGAGCCCGACTCGACTCTGCGGTGCATCGTGGATCGTCCACAACGGCGGATGTCCAAATCGCCCGCACGCGATCTCGCACCGGGTGAAGCGTTGCTGTGGCGCAAGACGCAGCCCAAGGCCGTCGAACAGTTGCTGATGGCAGTGCCGCGCGTCGAGCGGCAACGGCACCGGCGGAAATACGCGGAAGGTGAGCTGCCCCCGGAGCGGAGCTTTTATTTCCGAGGGCCGGACGGCAAATTGAACCTGCGCGCGCAGAATCTGATCATGTTCCGTCAGATCGCCGACGGCGTCGACGATGAGACCTGGCTGCATCATCTTCGACAGGGAGATTATTCTCGCTGGATGGAAAACGCCATTAAGGATCTTTCGCTGGCGCAGGTCGTCCATGAAGTGGAGGGCACGCCGGACCTTTCCGCGCTCGACAGCCGCCGTCGTGTGGCCGAGGCGATCGAGGAACGCTACACCTTGCCCGCCACCGGAGCGTGACCTCGTGTGGAAAGGAGCGCACATGCGTGTGGTGTGGACCCTGCTGATCGGAATGTCGGCCCTCTGGGCCGGTGCCTGCGCTGAAGAGCAGGGGAAAAGCTATTGGCTGCGTCATGCCCCTCTCACACTCTCACAAGCCGCAGAGATCGCCGAAACGAACGGACCTGGACGCGCCGTCGGCGCTGAATTGGGGCATGCCGGAAATCGCGTCTTTTATGACATTGAGATCATCGACACGGGGAATGAATCCCGTCGATTGCGAGTCGATGCCGAGACGGGCAAGATCGTCAAGGGTATGTAAGGCTGATTACTTCATCGGTGCGGGCGGAATAGGTTCCGGCTTTGGAGGCGGAACAGGCGACGGCGGGATGGGTTTCCCCGGAGGGCCGGGGATAGGAG
>JBKPKC010000222.1:0-3632 GCA_046765595.1 Nitrospirota bacterium | reverse complement strand
CGCATGGCCTTCTTCAATCAGTTGCAGCACGAGGCCGGTCGTTCCAAGTTTCAACGCCGTCGCATACTCGGCCATGTTTGAGTCGCCGAGCAACAGATGGATGCGGCGGTAGTGATTGGGGTCTGCCAGCGGCTCGTCCCTGGTGTTGACGATCGCCCTGTTCTGCTGCACCCACTCGAAGAAATCGTTGACGATGTGGTCGGCGCGCTGCGAAATCTGAAACGGCAGCGGGATGGACGAAGCGGCATGGCCGATCGCCGCTCGAGGGACGATCAACCGGTCCATGTGGATCCAGGCATCCTGAGGGCTCGCTGCGCCCACCCGTCCGGAGCCGGTAAAAATCTGCCTGGTCACGAGAAACGTTACCAGTGGCGCCAAGCCTCTTCGGCTGAATGGAAAGCGGCGCGTGACGAGGTAGTTCTCATGCGACCCGAACGTTGCATCGGTTTCATGGTCCACGTTGTTTCGGATGAGGGAAATCTCGTCAGCCAGCCCCAGATCCTGGACGGCCCGCTGGAGAATCATGTCACCGGCGCGATCACTTGCGACGACATCGCTCAAGGACTGGCATTCCGGCGAAGCATATTCCAGATGCCCCATGTCGAGATAGACGCGTCCGGCATTAATCAGGAAGCCGCCGTTTCCCGGCGGTTCATCGTGGCCGCGATGATGCAGGTCCAGCACCCCTTGGCGTTGGGTATGAAAGATGTGGTCGCGGATCTTATGCGCAAACCAGGTGGGAGAGTGGTCGGGGCGATCTTGATGTACCAGGAGACCGTATTCGGTCTCCAGTCCGAAAATCCTGTTCAGCATGGCCTCAAGACAATGAAGCTTGGATGTCCCTCGGCAGGAGACGGCCGAGCGCATCCGGCGTTATGGCGTGATACTTTGAAGAGCCGGGTTGAGCCCGATCCAACACGACGCATTCGATCGATTTCTCTGCGACCCTCTCACGAACATGGGCATAGAGACCGGCGGCATCCGTGGAGGACGGGCCTGCCGGCGGCGCGCCACTGTCTGCATCGGCGGCTTGGCGCTGCAATCGGTCACCCATTGCCCAAACCCGGAGGGCGGCGGCCACGGCCTGCTCCAACGAGAGCCGGGTCGACTCTTGGCGAAGTAATGCGATCATGTCCTGCTCTACGGCCTTGGCCGAGGCCAGCACGGCACAGTGCCCGCTCTCTTCGAAGGTCCCGTCATAATTGATGGTGAGAAAGGTCTCCTTGCCTGCTTTCGGCCCCAGCTCCGCCAGCAGGATCTTGACGATGAACGGCGCCTTGAAGACTTCTTCGAACGCCTGCTTGATGACCGGGGCAATTCCGTACTTCACCATACGGCTGCCAGTGACATCAGACGGAGAGCGGTTGAACCCTTCCACATGCGCCATCTCGAGCAGGTTAAACCGGAGCTTTTCCAAATCCGCCGGATGCCCCATCCCTCCCAGCGCAAGACGGTCGTAGATTTCGTACAGTTTCGGTGTCCCTTTGCTGACGGTCAGCAGCACAATGCCGGTCTCATACGTCAGCGCGACGACTGGGCTGCCCTGCTTGAACTGCTCGTCTAAATACTGCCGGCGATTACCGACCGCTTCCACCCACTTATACGGCTCTTCGTACATGGCTACTCCGCAATCAAATAACCCATAACGCCGTGTTGTGACATCGCCTCGTGCCTGACATTAGACAGATCGAGAGACGCTGGTTTCAAACTGCTGTTTGAGATCAGCTTCCGGCAAGGTCTTGATGCCCTTGGCCGTGATGAGCTTGATGACCGGATAGAGATTGGCCTCTCGATTGATGCCGCCCGTGGCGCTGTCGAACTCAGCCGCGCTCGTCAACAAGCGCAGCGCCTGAATCGCGGACTGCTCTTCGGTCATGGCGCTGAGGGGCTGATCGCCCCAGGTATTCACATAATGCAGAATCCCCCGAATCGTAGGCGACCCCGATCCGGACACGGCGTATTCGACGCCTTCGAATTCCGCGCCCAAAATGTCGTAAAAATAGATCTTGGCGCTTTCATGCTCGAAATCATAGCCGGCAAAAATCGGTGCAACGGCGCCGGTTCCGGCCAGCGCGGCAGCCACGTTCTCCTTGAGAAGCTTGGCGACCGCGCGCAGCTTGCCTTCGAAGCTCAGCTCTTGAAGCTGCGTTCGCCGGTAGTATTTGAAGGAGTGTTCGAGGATCCGCACCATCTCATACGCCGTCGCCGGCACACCGGCGATCGCCATCACGCTGTGCCGGTCGATTTCGAGCACTTTGTCGGTGCGGTCATACATCACCATATTCCCGGCCGTCGCACGGCGATCGCCTGCCACCAAGACGCCATCGCGGTATTTGAACGCGAGAATCGTGGTGGCCATGGTGAACGGTTGATCGCCGGCCGCACCGGCGGAAGCTCCAAACTGATAGCCCTGCGCCTTCAGCAACTGAAAGAAATCTCCCTGCATCCCCATCGTATTACCCTCGCGTGTCACCCCCTCAGCATCCGCTACTGGCCGGTTCGCTGCCTGTATCGTTCCGCCTGCTTGGGATCGACCTTTCGCATCCGCTTCAGTAAATTATCCTGGTCCGGCGAGCCGCTTTCTGGGCGGCGCGGACCACCGCCCTCTTCTGAAGGGGAAGGTGATTTGGGCATGGGATCCACCGGTCCTTCACGTCGTTCGGGGAGCAAATGGACTGTCATGACAATGTTTCCTTTCTTGTCTTCCAGGCGGCAAGCGCCTCCGCCGGGGACGCTGACTGCTCAAAGAATGCCGAGCAGGCTTCCACGTCGTTGGGATCGAAGAGGTCGCCCATCTCCAGCGTCTGAGTGCGCCAGCCGCCGGAAAAGCTGATCCGTTCCCACTGCATTTGGCTGATCCGGTCAGAAAAGCGGCGGACGCAGAGACCGCGAAGGCCGCCCCGCGTGTCGGAGGGTCCGGCAGTCATGGCCCTCTCCACGTCTTCTTCGCTCGTCAGACGCCAGACTTTCCCCTCCGCCTCGAGACCGCGATGGAGGCCTCGCTCGCGGTCGATGTTATGATATTCCAAATCGAGGCTGGCCAACCAGGGATCGTCCCAGCCGATCTGTTCCTCGCGCACGAAGGTCTCCAATAGCCACTGTTTGGTGACCCAGTCAAGTTTTCCCACCAAACGGCCGCGATCCTGCATCAGCAACTGCAAAGCCGCGCTCCATTCCTGCAAAATCCAATCGGTTTCTGCATCCAGGCCAGACAGGGCTCGCCGGGCCGCGTCGCAATAGGTTTCCTGAATCTCCAGGCCCGAGAGATGGCGTCCGCTCTTCAGCCTCACCGACGCTTTCAGATCGGCATCGCGAGAAATCTGCTTGACTGCCGCGACCGGTTGCTCCAATTCCAGAGCGGGAACCGTCCCGCGCGCGATCAATTCAAGCACAATCTGCGTGGTGCCGACTTTTAACGCGGTCGCATACTCGCACATATTGGCATCGCCTGAAATGAGATGGAGGCGGCGGTATTTTGCGCCGTCTGCATGCGGCTCATCCCTGGTATTGAGGATCGGCCGGTTGTGCATCGTATCGATGCTCAATTCGGTCTCCATGAAATCGGCGCGTTGCGAGAGCTGGTAGACGCCGGGAACGAAGCCCGACTCCTGCGCTTCCACACCCACTTTCCC
>JBKPKC010000221.1:0-7151 GCA_046765595.1 Nitrospirota bacterium | reverse complement strand
GCGGAGTGTGCCACGGCGGTCATAGGATGCTGAAAATATCGCTTTTCACCCGCCCACCCCGGCGACTGTTTTCACCCGCCCCACCACCGATTGCTGCGCAATCGTTTCCCCGGGGGACGCGCTTTTCACCGGTAGGCTGCGTTCTCGCATTGGAAATTATCTACTTCCAAACGGCGTCAGGGTTCAACTTCGCCACCGGCTTTCCGCCCTTGATGTGCTCATCGAGAATCGTGGCGACATCTTGTTCCGTCACCTTCGAGTACCAGGTGCCGTCCGGATAGACGACGACCGTCGGTCCTTGCTCGCAAGGGCCGAGACAGGAAGAGCCGCTGACAAGGACTTCACCCGGCATCACGCCGCGCTGCATCAGTCCCATGTTGAACGCCATCAGCAATTGGGCGGAACCCGCGCTGCCGCAGGAGGGTTTGGGGTGTCCCGGTGGCCGGGCGTTCGTGCAGACGACGATGTGATATTTGGGTTTTGGCATAAGCTCCTCTGGTTGAAGATGTGAGATCTGCTATGTGGTCGGGCGATACGCTTCCCACTGCTCGATGACGTCCTGCGGAAACTTCCAGTGCTTCAGGCCCTTGATGACCCAATCGAGGTAGTGATCTTTGGGTTTAAATTTCCCGATCGGAGTCGCGGCGTGGGTCGTCACCAGAATTTTTTCTCCGGCCTCGTTGAGCACCGTGACCTGGACGTGACGAAAGGCTTCGGGCGGCACATCGTCCTCGAATTGGTCGACCAGTTTCACGTCTTCGTCGGTCAATTCAAAGATGGCGCCCCAGACCTTCTGGCCGGGCGACGGGACGACGCTGGCAAGCCCGCAGCGCCATTGTGAAGACCAGCGGCAGAATTGGATGGTGTGGTCAGGGAGCGTGGCCAACATTTGGAACTGATGTTCGGGCGCCCGCCGTTTCAGCTGTGTCGGATGGAGATTATCCGCATAGAGAAAGAACTTCATACGTCGTGCATCGCCTCACAAATACGCTTTAGTGGTTAAGGGGTACTTTTCTAACACACCCACTTTGATGCGCACAAGCTGGCCTTCTCTCATTGACTTGGCGCAAGGCGGCTTCCTAATATGCGGCTCGCACTTAAGTGAACGTATTCTCGTGATGGTAAAAATTATCCACTACGTCGTGCTCGCGGTCATTCTATTGGGCGCCGTCTATTATGTGTGGACCAAGCCGCCGACGATCAATCCGATGATCGATCGCCGTGGGGCCGACGCGCTCGCCATGGTCCAGACTCATCGCGCGCTGGGCTATCCGACGATTCTCCAGGCGATGACCGAGCACGTGCGCTCGATGAAGGATCGGGGGTTGAATGCGCGGCTCGGCGAATGGCGGGTGAAACAGGTAGACGGCGACATCTATGAAGTGCGTGTGCAGCTCAGGGACAAAAGCGTGAACGGCCAGTGGTTCGAGCGGGAATTCATCTGGCATGCCAATTTGTCACTGAAACGCGTCAACGCGGCCTCGCTGCCCGCCGACGGGATTACGCCGAAATTGGAAGACACCGAGCCACCTGCTCCCAGTGCTCCGAAACCCAACATCCTCGGGCCGGCCTGAGACGATCAGAATGGTTTGAAGTCCGGCGGAATGGCGATCTGAACCTCCTCGCCCTGGATGCGGACGGGACAGCAGGCCACCGTGAAGTTGGGGTTGCCCTCCCGCTCGCCGGTGCTCACGTTGAATTGCCAGCCGTGCCACGGGCAGGTGACGATCTCGCCCGCGAGCGAGCCTTCGCCGATCGGTCCTCCTGCGTGCGGGCACGTATTGTCGACGGCAAAAAACGATCCGTTGACGTTGAACAGCGCGATCCAGATGCCGTTGACCTCCACGGTTTTTCCGCTGCCCGGCGGAATCTCTGCCACTTTTGCAACGGTCACGAACTCCGACATGCGACCTCTTCGTTGTAACGCGGACCCGGTCTGACGACCTCCGCAGAATGGCCCGGCGCTTGATTTCGCCCCAATCTTATGGCATAGAACATAACCGAGCGTACCCAGACCGATTCAAGGCCCTTTTCGCGAAAGGAGCCTCGGTTGGGAATGAGGTTGTTGAATGGAAATGACCCTCCTGCTCAACTCTACGTATGAACCCCTGCGTGTCGTCCATTGGCAAAAAGCGATTGCTCTCCTCTGGCAAGGCAAAGTTGAAGTCCTAGAAGTCTACGACCGCGAGATCCATGGGGTCTCGATTTCCTTCAAACTGCCCGCCGTCATGCGGCTGCTCAAGCTGGTTCGACTGAAGGACAGCCACCGGGCGGTGAAGTTTTCACGCATCAACATCTTCACGCGCGACGGGTACGTCTGCCAGTATTGCCGATCCAAATACCGCACGGAAGAACTGACGTTCGACCACGTCGTGCCGATTGCCAAAGGCGGGCGGAAGACCTGGGAGAACATCGTGACGGCCTGCTGGCGCTGCAACAATCGGAAGAGCGGACGGACGCCGGAGGAAGCGGGCATGCGGCTGATGAAGCGGCCGGTGAAGCCGCGCTGGAGTCCGATCGTCACGATCACCATCGGGATCCGCAATACGCCGGAAAGCTGGCGGGATTATCTGTACTGGAATATGGAGTTAGACGCCGATCCCTCCGGGTGAGGGATGTTGAAACACTAACTCTCTCACCCGCCCGACCCCGTGCGCGCCAAGACGCGCACTTTTCCAAGCGCTTCGTTCTCGCCTCGCTCACCACTCACTGTTTGACTGAATCTAAAATAATTTCCAAGTCGCGCCCGCCGGGGAGCGTCGGATTCTTCGCATAGCGTCCTTCGATGTCGCCGGGCTGTGCGGGACCTGCCTGTCCGTCGCGATCGAGTCTCGCCATCACATCCACCATCCCGCGCAGTTCGGATCCCTGCACCATCACGTCTGCGTTCGTGATCTCAAATGCCACGGGAAACTTTGGACTGTCGATGCGCTTCGCGGCGACGGGTCTGGGCGTGCCGCCGGGTCGTTTCACGATGACAAAGAGCACGTCGGTGGGACGGACTTGATCGGCCAAAGCGGGCGAAATCAGCACCTGGCCGGCAATAACGCCTTCTCCGCCTTTCGGGTCGAAGACATGAGCGAGGCCGAACCAGGCGGCGATCGCCGCGAGCGCAATGATGCCTCCGGCCATGCCGACGGCGCCGAATTTATATGCAGCCATTCGCGGTCCCTTCGTGGAAATGGTGGTAAAAAGCGCTGCATTATAGCGGCCCTCAACAAAAAAGTGGAGCTAACGGTTTACCCTGGAAAAGTCTCTGTTGTATGATGGCCCTCCTTTGGAATTGGAGGCACCTCATGGCAGCGAATCCAGGTTTCCCGCTGACGCTCGACGTCAAAGGCTATCCCGTCCTCGTGTTGGGAGGCGACGAAGAGGCAGCGGAAAAGACGCAGCGTTTGTTGGACGCCGGCGCAAAAGTCATCGTCATCTCACCGACATTGCACGAGCAGCTGAAGCAGCTGGCCGCGTCCGCTAAGGTGATTCATCGCGGACGGCATTTCCGCGAGACCGATCTTGAGAGCGCGGTCCTCGTCCTGAACATGATCCGCGGCGATCGGGATTTTGCCCGGATGTTGTTCGGCAAGGCGCGCGAGCGCAAATTCTTACTGTGGTCCGTCGATGCGCCGGAAGCGTCTACGGTGAACATGCCGGCGGTGGTTGAGGCAGGGCATGCCCGAGTGGCGATCAGCACGAGTGGAATGGCGCCGGCATTGTCCGGATTTATGAAAGAGGACCTCGAGCGCATTCTGGACAGCGAATTCGTCGCCTTCGTCGACTGGCTGGGGCAGCTGCGCGAGCAAGCGAAGAGCAACGAGCCGGACGTGGAGAAACGCCGCGCGATGCTGCGCGAAGCCTTGGACGGCTTCCGCCTGTTGGGCAAGGTCCAGTATCCGAAAGTGTGGCTCGATGCGCGGGAAACGGCGCGTCCCGGCGCGCCGGGGGTGGGCGAGTGAGAAGGTTAAACGGCGCGTCCCGGGGAAACGATTGCGAAGCAATCGGTGGGCGGGTCGGGTAACAAATGATCGCCGGGGGTGGGCGGGTGAGAAGGTTAAACGGCGCGTCTCGGGGAAACGATTGCGAAGCAATCGGTGTGCGGGTGAGAAAGGCTAGACGGGCGGCGGCGGCGGGCGGCAAGGGCAAATCTTAAACGTCGAAGAAAGGAACTGCATGGTCTTGCTGGAATTCAGCATGTCCCCGCTGGGCAAAGGGGAAAGCGTGAGCAAGTTTGTCTCGCGCTCGTTGGACATCATCGACAAAAGCGGCGTGGCGTATCGGCTGAATCCCATGGGAACGGTGCTCGAAGGGGAGTGGGACGAAGTGTTCGGCGTCGTCCGCCAATGCTATGAACGCATGAAGAAGGATTGCAACCGCATTTCCTGCAGCATCAAGGTGGATTATCGAAAAGGCCATTCGGGTCGGCTGGTGTCCAAAGTCGCCAGCGTGGAAAAGACTCTGAAACGGGCGATGAAGCAGTAGGCCAAGCGGTAGCCAAGCGCAAGCGCGCAGTAGGCAAGCGCAAGCACGCAGTAGGATCGCTCCACATCTACGAAGGCGCCGGTCACGGGCGCCCTCGTTCAACGTCTCCCGCGTCTCACTGAGGAGTGTCGCGCATGCACCGTCGTGTAGCGGAAGACGTTTGTGCGGAATCCCCCACAATAGTTCTGCATCCGAAGCATCGGACCATTCTCGAGCGAGAATACATGGAATTTCGCCCGTTCGGCGTTGACGAACAGGGCGAGAAGATCCGTGATTTGACCGGAATGAGCATCCGGGCCACCGTCCTCTACCTCGAACGGTCGATGGCGCGGCGGCACGGTGACTCGGCGGGACGGGAGGCCGTTCATGAGTTATGCGGCCTGCTGAACCAGCGCATGAAGAATCCGGTCTACCACGTGACGCCCGCCTTTTTGAAAAACGCCTGGAACAGCTACTCGTACGAATTCACGGCTTATATGTATGAGTTCTGCGAGCGGATCTCCGGCGATCCGCAGTTCGTCTTTCGCGGAGGCATGGAAAAGGCGTCGCCGATCATGCAGGTCCTCGCACGCCCGTTTTCGCTGGCACAGATCTACGGCATGTTTCCTTACTTCGGCAACAAGTTCGCCTCCGGCTCCATCGAATGCCGTGTCGTCGGCGTCGCTAGACGCTCCGCCACGCTGGCGATGCGCTTTTCCGATCGCACACTGCGGCAGTTCGGCCCGTACCGCCGGCGTTGCACGTTTGTGATGTGCCAGGCGGCGCAAGGCATCATTGCGGCCGTCCCAGCGCAAGTCCACGGACTGATTCCGGCGACGCTCACCGAAACGTCATGCATCGCCAACGACGATGCCTGGTGCCAATGGGACATTACGTGGAGTGCTGAGCCGTCGGTGGGGTGGATACGGCGCATGTGGCCTGTGATGGGACCGTCGGATATGCCGGCCGTGTCGGAGCCGATGTCCGAGCCGCTCGATGAGCGACCGTCCGCGATGACCACGCGGCTCGATTCGGCCGTCTACGGCGAATCGCCGCCTGTGGCTTCCGCGCAGGGGCCCATGCCTCGGCCGTCAGAACCGGCGCTTGTCGGGTCGCACGGAGAATTCCGCGGCTATTTGTGGGCGGTGGCGGTCGCCGCCATGACATCCGGAACGATGCGCGTCGTCTCGCCTGCGATGAGCTTGGGCGAGGTGCTGCTCGCGGGGGTGATTCCCGTGCTCTTGGCGGGCACTTGGATCAATTGGCGCCTGAAGAGGGAGAGCCAGCGCCGCGAGGCCTTGATCCAAGAACAAATCAGTTTCGTCGAATCCCGCCATGAGGAATTACGCGAGGCGTATTTGGAGCAGGAACGCACCCGGGTGGACCTGCGCCGATCGCTCAATCATCTTACCGTGCTGCACCGCGCCGGCATGCTCTTCAGTTCGACGCTCGATCGGGAAACGCTGTTGGAGAGCGTCCTGGAATCGTTGACGCGGGACCTGCACTTCGACCGGGCCATGATCTCCTTCTACGACCCTCTGCGTCGGATGACGACCGATGTCCGTCTGGTGGGTGTGGCGCCGGAAATTCAAGCATTGGCCCGCTCGCACGAAACTCCGGTCACCGACCCTGAGTCTCTCGAGGGGACAGTGCTGCTTCAAGGCAAACCGCTCTTGATCGGCGACATCCAGCCGTATGCCGCCCGCATGCATCCGCACAATCAGCGCCTGCTGCGGCTGACCGGCACCAAGTCGCTCCTGGCCGTACCGCTCAAGACAAACGACCGCATCCTGGGCAGCATGATCGTGGACCGGAAGCAGGAACACAGCCTGACGCAGGAGGATCTCGATCTGATGGTGACGTTCGCCCATCAAGTCGCGATCGCGCTCGACAATGCCTCGGCGTATCAGCAGATCGAGGAGCTCAACGTGGGATTAGAGGCCAAAGTGCGCGAGCGGACCAAGGAATTGGAGCAGGCGGACCGGCTTCGCTCTCAATTCCTTTCGCACGTCTCGCATGAGTTGAAGACGCCGATGACCTCGATCAAGGGATTCCTCCAAAACATGCTGGACGGGCTGACCGGCGCCGTCAACGAGAAACAGCAGCGGTATTTGTCGCGGATGCTCGAAAATTCAGACCGCCTGATCCGGATGATCGAAGACCTGTTGGATCGAACCAGAATTCAGACTGGGAAGTTGGAGCTCTCGCCGGCGGTGCTGGATTTGGGCCACAGCGTCGCGGAAGTCGTGGAGCAGCTCAGGCCCTTGGCGCAGGCGAAGCGCCAAACGCTCGACGGGGTCTTTCCTGAGACGCCGCTGCTCGTCCTGGCCGACCGCGACCGGCTCGTGCAGATCGTCACCAACCTGGTGCAGAACGCCCTGAAGTTTACGCCGGAAGACGGCGCCATCAGCGTGACCGTTGCACAAGAACATCATCGGCACGCCGGGGTCACGGTGCATGACACCGGTCCCGGCATTCCCGCTGAATACCTGGAGAAAATTTTCGATCCGTTCTTTCGTATTGCCGCGACGAGGAGAACGGCCAAAGGGCTCGGCCTCGGGTTGTCGATCGTCCGCACGCTCGTGGAGTTGCACGGCGGGACGATCGAGGCGCGCCGTTCGGATGGTGGAGGAGCAGAACTGCATTTCACGCTGCCGTTACGGTTTGCAGAGGAATCAAACAGCGTCGCCTCGGAC
>JBKPKC010000220.1:0-2283 GCA_046765595.1 Nitrospirota bacterium | reverse complement strand
GCCGCGTAGAGGAGGCCGGGTCGGCATGCAGCAGCCCCGCAATGAGGGCCTCGGCCATATTGCCCGCGCCGATGAATCCTATCGTACGGTCCGAAAGCATGCGGCCGATTATACTGTCGCCCTCGGAAGCGCTTCAACGTTGAACTTGCCGATGTCGGCGGCTCTTCGGTAGAGTGATAACGGTCCTGTTCAGTATTTCTCATTATCTATCCATCATATTCATCATCGCCCGATGATGGGAGGCACTCATGAAGCACCTGACGCTTTCGAGTCTCGCGCTCCTCATTCTGCTGGTTTCTCCCGTTGCGGCCCGCCAAGAATCGCTGACTCCCGAGGAAAAACAGAAGCTCGAAAAGATCGACCGCGTGCTGGTGGAAGTCGTCGCCCTCTCGGACAAGGGGTCGGCGGATTCCGGTCCGTTCATTGAGGTCGTCAAGAAGCGCTTGCAGGAATTCGGATATACCGTTGTGACAGACCCGGCGCAACCGCACGATGTGACGTTCAACGTGAAATGCGAACAACACAAAACATGGGAAGGCACGACCAAGATGGGCAGCGATGCGGACCTTCCCGACTCGCCCTCCCGCCTCTGGAAAGGCCCAGCCTGCCAGCTCTCCTATATCCTGGACGGCAAAAAAATGGCATGGCGCAAAGAGGTCCGCACCGACTTTCCGGACGCCCAGCAGGCGGCTGAAGCCGCTCATGCCGGCGACCCCTCCGACTATGCCATGAACAAGCTCAAGGAACGGATGGAGGACTACGATTTCCCTGCGCTGATCACGGCCGAGTGGGGACAGGAAGAGCGGCTCTTCAAACTCTACGACGATCCCGCGACTCCGTCCGCGAGGAAAGTGCGACTCATCGGCCTGTTCGGGCACCTCTTTGAGACCAAGGCCGTCCCCCGCTTGGTCACCGCGCTCAAAGGCGACGACCTCGAAATGGCCAAGGCCGCTGCACTGGCCCTCGGAAACATCGGACAGAAAGACAGCGTTCCGGTCTTGATCGAGACGATGAAAAACGGGAAGCCGGAACTGCGGCCCTCCGCCGCAAAAGCGCTGGGGGTGCTGGGCGCATTGCACGGCGATTTTACGATCGTCGATCCGCTGCTCGAAACCTTGAAGACCGACGACGTCGCCCTCAAAACGGAGGTGGCCTGGGCGTTGGGAAAATTGCCCGACCGCAAGGCTTACGAGCCCCTGTATGCGTTACAAAAATCGCTGCATCACGTCCGCGGCGACGACGCCGATCCGAAAGTGGTCAAATTGAAGGAAGCCGTCAACTGGAGCATCAAGCAGATCGACACGTGGGAGTATCTTCAGTAGGTTACGCTGTGGGTGAGATCGTTTGCCAACGACAGGGCTCGAAGCGATACGCAGGCATGATCGGATGCATTCTCTCGAGCATCATTTGGTCTGCCGCGGGTCTAGGCTGGGGGCAGACCGTCGGCGATGAAGCGGAGTTGGAGCGGCTGCGGGTAAAGGCTGAAGAGGCCGTCGCAAGCGACGATCCGGAAGGCGCTTCCATGGCGATGGGCCGGGCGGCGCTCATGGCAAAACGGTTGAGCCTGTTGCACCCAAACGACGGCGCCTCTGCACGTCTGTACCAGGGTGCGGAATCCTTGTTTCGCTCACAAGAACACGGCTATCGCGCGATGGCCCTGTTCCGACGAGCGGGGGGCCAATTGCCTGCGTCATCGGGCGTGTGCGGCAGTCTGGCGTTGGCCCAAGCCAGCATACAACGTGCGTTCGGGGATCTGGGGAGCAGCGAGCCGCCTCCCGATGCACTGCGGGAACGGGTCAAACGCTGGCGCGAGACCGCCGACGACTGGGTGACGGTCGTGGCCGCGATGATCACCGACTACCAATGTCCCTGAAACGTCAATCCTCTTCGGGATTGATGATATGAAGGCCCGCCGTCTTGCTCGCAGTCAGCAACTGCGTGTCCGCGCTCACCACCGTCAGTCGAAGCGGCTTCAGCTCCAGCGCCAGGGCCAGGTGCAATACTTGCTGCGTCCGCAACCCTGGATATTCCATCATCAGCTCTTTCGTGGAAAGATACGTCTGCATTGTCGGCACGATAAATTGAAACAGCCCTTGCGCCGATTCCCGCTCGAACTTGTGAATGACCGAGTAGCAGTCGTCCCTCGTCAGCTCGCCTTGTTGAGCGCGGTTGGAGAACGCGGAATACAGCTCCGTGACGGTCCATGTGGGGAGGATCGCCACCTTGCCGCGCTTCACCATCAACTTGTTGACGAACCTGGTCCCTCGTTCCATGCTGTAGCGC
>JBKPKC010000219.1:0-7087 GCA_046765595.1 Nitrospirota bacterium | reverse complement strand
CCTCGGGAATCGCCTCGATGACCAGTTGCGCATCCTGCAGTCCCTGCAGACTCGCCGTCGACGCTATGACCCCCAGTGGATGGATATGTGCCAGTGCCTCATCGGCTTGACGCTGCGAGAGAGTCGCCCGCTCTACAGCACGGTGCAGGCTGATGCGGATCTTGGAGAACGCGTCCGTGACCAGCGCCGCGGAGACGTCCATGAGGAGCACGCGATAGCCGGCGGTTGCACACACTTGCGCGATGCCGCGGCCCATCTGACCGGCTCCAACCACGCCGATCGTCTTGATTTCCTCGAGTTGCATGAGCACCTGACAGCCGTCGCCCTACCGCTCCACAATGACTGCCAACGCTTCTCCGCCGCCGATACACAGACTCGCCAATCCGCGCCGGGCGCCGCGGGCCTCCATGGCATGAAGCAGCGTCGTGAGAATGCGGGCCCCAGTGGCTCCGATCGGATGCCCCAGTGCAACCGCCCCTCCGTTCACATTCACCTGCTTCGGATCGAGACCCAATTCCCGGTTGATTGCCAGCGAGACTGCCGAGAAGGCTTCATTGATTTCGAACAGCTCGATGTCTCGAATGCCGAGGCCTGTACTCTTGAGCACGCGTTTGATTGCTTCGATCGGGGCGATCGTGAACCACTCGGGCGCGAGCGCTGCGCCGGCATAGCCCACGATCCTGGCCATCGGCTTCAGCCCACGGCGTTCGGCCTCCGTCTTGGACATGACGATGAGCGCCGCGGCTCCATCATTACACGAAGGCGAATTGCCGACCGTCAGGATCCCGTCGTCTTGAAAGGCCGGCTTCAAGTCCCGCATCTTACGGACATCGACTCGATTCGGCTCTTCATCCTCCGCGACCGAGAGGGCTTGGCCCTTCCGCTGAGGCACATCGACCGACACGATCTCCTGTTTGAAAGCACCGGTCGCCATGGCTTCGCGCGCGCGCCGGTAGCTTTCAAGAGCGAAGTCGTCGACCTCCGGTCGTGTCAGCCCATACTTGCATGCGCATAGCTCACCGCCATCGCCCATGTGGAAATTGTTATAGACGTCCCAAAGTCCGTCTTTGATCAAGCTGTCGACCAGCTCTTTATGCCCCAGCTTGTAGCCTTGGCGCGCGTTTTCGAGCAGATACGGTGCGCGCGTCATGTTTTCCATGCCTCCTGCCACGACGATGTTGACCTCGCCCAGTGCGATCGCCTGCGTCGCCATAATGATGGTCTGCAGGCTCGAGCCGCAGACCTTGTTGACGGTTACCGCTCCGATCGACTGAGGGATGCCTGCTCCGATGGAGGCTTGTCTTGCCGGCGCCTGGCCGAGGCCTGCACTCAGCACGCAGCCCATGTAGACGGCGTCCACCGCTTCCGGTGACAGGCCGATCCGCTGCAATGCAGCGGCAATCGAACGGCTCCCCAGATGTGGGGCCGACACGGAGCTAAACACGCCGTTGAAACTTCCCATCGGCGTTCGAGCAGCGCTGACAATGACGGCATTCGCTGAAGGTGTCACAGGATTTGCTCCCAGTGGCTCTGTTCGAGATACTGCTTGACCTTGGCCATGAATCGATCCGCCGTTGCGCCGTCGATCACGCGGTGATCGAACGAGAGGCTCAGGTATCCCATCGGTCTGATGGCAATCGCGTCGTTGATCACCATGGCGCGCTTTTGCACGGCCCCCACCCCCAGGATCGCAATTTGCGGTTGATGAATGATCGGCGTGCTGAACAAGCTGCCGAAGCCGCCATGATTCGTAATCGTGAACGTCCCGCCCTGGACCTCATCAGGAGCCAGCTTTTTGGATCTCGCACGTTCCGCCAAATCCGCGATCTCTTTCGCCAACTCCATCAGTCCCTTCCGGTCGGCATTCCGCACCACCGGAACCAGCAGTCCGTCTTCTAGCGCCGTCGCGATGCCGATATGAAGATCCTTCTTGATGAGAATGCCCTGATCACCCCAGCTGGAATTCAGGACCGGAACATCGCGCAATGCGCGGGTGACGGCACGGACAATAAACGGCAGATAGGTCAGATCGCGGCCTTCGCGGGACGCGGCGACGCTGGAAAAGTCGGCTTCAAAAAATGTGCTGACGTGGGCGGACGTCTGCCGGCTCTTGACCATCCGGTCCGCGATGGTCTTGCGCATCTGTGTGAGTGGTAAGATGTCTTCGCCCATCGAGGGTTCGTGGCTGGCGGAGGGCGTCTTGCCGTCGTGCCCCGCCACAAATTCGAGCACATCTTTCTTCGTTACCCGTCCGCCTGTCCCCGTCCCTTTCACCAGCGTCAGATCCACGCCGTGTTCCTTTGCCAATTGCCGGACGGCAGGAGAATGATGTTCCTCCCCCGCGGCTCCCGCTTCCACAGGGCGCACCACAACGCCGCCCACCCTGTTGATGACTTCCGAAGGCGGCGCACTGTCGATGCGCGCCAGCAGGGTTCCGACCGCCACTGTTTCGCCTTCTTTGACGAGGATCTCGCTCAGCACGCCGGTCGCCGGCGAGGGAACCTCCAGGTCAACCTTTTCCGTTTCGACTTCCAACAAGGATTGGTCCTTTTCAATGGCGCCGCCGAGCGGGATCAGCCACTTTACCACCGTGCCCTCCGCAATGCTTTCGCCGAGCTGAGGCATGATGATGTCGGTCGCCACAATTACGCTCCGACGGATCAATAGGCCGCCAATTTACGCGCCGCAGTGATGATGTCAGCCGTCTTCGGCAAAAAGAACTCTTCCAAGGGAGTGCTGAAAGGCACCGGTGTATCGGGCGCGGCGATGCGCATGATCGGGCCGTCCAAACTGTCGAAACACTCCTCCGCCAAGAGTGCGGCGATTTCCGCGCCGATGCCGCCAGTCTTGTTGTCCTCGTGCAGGACGATTGCCTTGCTGGTTTTATGCACTGATTCAAAGACCGCCTCCTTATCGAGCGGCACGAGCGTGCGCAAATCCACGACTTCCAGGTCAATGCCTTCCTTGCCCAGAACCTCCGCTGCTTCCAAGGCCAGATGGACCATGGCGCCGTAAGTGATGACCGAGATATCGTTTCCGGGCCGCTTGATATCGGCTTTCCCGATGGGGACGATGAAATCCTCCGCCGGAAGGATGGCCTTGATGCGCCGGTAGAGGAATTTGTGCTCGAAATAAATGACGGGGTTCGGGTCACGGATCGCCGCCTTGAGGAGGCCCTTCGCATCGTAGGGTGTGGACGGTGCCACCAGCTTGAGGCCGGGAGAATGAAAGAACCAGCCTTCTGGGCATTCCGAATGGAAGGGCCCGCCATGCACGCCGCCGCCGAAAGGCGCCCGGATGACCATCGGCACCGCGGCGCCCCACCGATAGTGATTTTTCGCGGCCACTTCGGTGATTTGATCGAACGCGCAGGATATGAAGTCGGCAAATTGCATCTCCACGACCGGGCGCATGCCCATCATGGCGGCACCGATCGCCGCGCCAACGAACCCTGATTCAGCCAGGGGAGTATCGAGAATTCTCCATTCGCCGTATTTATCGAGAAAGCCCTCAGTGATTCTAAATGCACCGCCGTACGGGCCTATATCCTCACCCATCAGAAACACCCGCTCGTCGCGCATCATCTCCTCGTCCAAAGCCTGTGAAATGGCCTCGAGGTAGGTGACTTCTCCGGTGGCCTGCGGCGTTAGGGTTGTCATGCGGCGCTCCTTGTCTGATTGTCCTGCTGACAGAGCTCGGCTTCGGTGGCGAAGACGCCTTCCAGAACCTCAGGTCCTTCGGGAAGCGGGCTTTGCTCGGCAAATTCCAGACCGGCTTCCACGTCTTTCTTGGCGCGCTCGCCGATGTCATGGAAGTAGGTTTGATCGCCGTAGTTCAGTTCCGACAGCATGCGCTCTGCGATAAGGATAGGGTCTTTGTTCTTCCATTCTTCCAGCAACTCTCGGGGAACGTATTTGGCGGGGTCGTGCTCGGAGTGTCCGTGCATGCGCATGGTTTTGAACTCGAGAAACGTGGGTCCCTCGCCGGCTCGGGCTTGTTGAATGGCCCGTTTGGACGCCAGATAGACGGCCGCGACGTCGTTTCCATACACGATTTCGCCGGGCATTCCATAAGCTTTGGCCCGCTCAACGACGTCGGAAATCGCCATTTGGTAGCGGAGCGGCGTCGAGTACGCGTACTGGTTGTTGTTGCAGAAGAAGACGACGGGAAGTTTTCGCACCGCCGCAAAGTTCATGGCTTCGTGGAAGTCTCCGCGGCTGGTTCCACCGTCGCCGGTCCCCGCCACGGCGATTCGTGATTCCCCTCTGATCTTGAAGGCCAAGGCTGCGCCGGTGGCAACCGGTAGATTGTCGGCCAGGTGACTGACAAAGCCGATGATGCCGCGTTTGAGATCGCCCATGTGCACGTTGCCGTCTTTGCCTTTGGTCGGTCCGGTGCGCTTTCCCAAATATTGGGCAAGCACCTCGCCAGGCGAGATCCCGCGGATGAGGAACGCTCCCATGTCGCGGTGAAATGGGGCAATGACATCGTCACGTTCAAGGGCCGAAGCGTACCCTACCGCGATGGCCTCCATGCCATGGCTGGTATAGCAGCCGCCGACGATCCTGCCCTGGCGATAGAGCGCGGTGATGCGGTCCTCCAGAGCCCTCGTGAGCCGCAGGTAGTAGTACATCTGCAGCAGATCCGCACGTTTAATGTCGCGTGTCACGTCTGCCAGGTTCATGAGTCCCTCCCCGCAGATCAGCGGACATCAAAGTTCAGGCACGTCTTTCCATGCCAACAATGGTTTATTCTCCCGGCATAGAGGACATTCCGCCGGTTCCCATTGCGGCATCTGGAGATCCGCCGCATAGTAGAAGGGGAATTGTCCGGTCAACTGCTCCATGAGGGGGAACTGGCCGCTGTCGCGCCTGGCGAAGACCATCATCCCGGCGAGTCGGCCCCCCTTGTCGGTGATGACCTTTCCGAGTTTGCTGACGCAGTTGCCGCGCGTCGTGACGTCGTTGAGCGCGAGAACGCGGTCTCCTCCGTCGACCGTTCCCACGCTAATATCGGTGCCGATACGTCCCGTCTCGCAGCTGTAGGGAGTCAATGCCACGCGGAGGGGCATGATGCCCTCAAGCCGGTAGGCAATGCCCTGCGCCAACTGCTGTGCCGCCGAAGCCGTGGCCAGCAAACCTGTGACCGCACCCGGGCCAAATGTTTCCCTGACCCACGCGGCCATGTCATCAGCGATGAGCTTGATCAAAACGGAAGAGCGGGCGATGGAGTCGAATCTGAGGTAGGTTGCGGTGTGATGGCCCGACACGACTTCGACGTGGGTGTCAAAATATACCGATCGGGACGATCGCAAGATATGAAGGATGTCCCACTCGGTCAGCTTGGTCTGGGGTCCCGCACGGATGATGGTCGCCAGTCTCGCATCGATCTCCGGCGTTGCATAAAAGGCGCGGTGACGTTCTTCCAGTTCAGCGAGCGCCTGTTCCGCCGTCATCGCCGTCATGGGGCCTCCTGCCTGCGTGCTCCGACCACCTGCGTTCTCAGGACGCCGATCGGCTGGATGTCGAGCTCCACCACGTCATCGGGCTTCAAGTACCGCTCCGACTCCAGCCCGCAGCCTCCACCGACGGTTCCCGAACCGAACACGTCGCCGGGGTAGATCGTTTCTCCCCGCGAGACATGAGCGATCATTTGGGGGAACGACCAATGAATCGTGCCGAAGCGTCCTCTCGACCATTCTTCACCGTTGACTCGCGCGATCATCGTCAATGTACCGATATCGCCGATTTCGTCTGGCGTCATGAGACAAGGCCCGATGGCCGTGGCGAAATCTTTGCCTTTGGCCGGTCCGAGCCTGCAGGCCATTTCTTGAAACTGGATGTCGCGCGCGCTGAAGTCGTTCATGATGGTATAGCCGGCGATATACTGCTCGGCGTCGCGCTCCGCAATGTCCCGTCCTTGCCGTCCAATTACGCAGGCGAGTTCCAGTTCATAATCCAGTTTTGCCGTGTCGAGCGGCCAAGCCAACGCTTCATTAGGCCCGATAATGGTCCGGTGATTGCCCTTGTAGTACACGGGAAACTTGTACCATTCAGGTGGGATCGGCTGTCCCCGCTTCTTTGAGGTCGCCGCAATGTGGTCCTCAAACGCGATGAAGTCCCGAAGCGAAGGAGGATTGGGAAGGGGCGCAGCAAGCCGCACCGTGTGTAGGGAATGAACGATCGTTTCTCCATTGGGGCCTTCAGGGGAGGGACCGAGGGTGGCCGCGTGCGCCAAGGCCCGCCGCGCCGCCGCCATCGCCGATGCCCCGCCTTCAAGGAAAGCCAACATGGCTGAAGGCACCTGAGCATCGGCCAGCCGCTGAGGCTGCGGCTCGCCGTGATCGGACAGCCATCGGGCATATGCCATGTTCAGATCCGTCACGCGTTCGCCTTGCAGCGCGCCCACGCGTGAAAATGGACCGAGTACCGTCATCACGACAAACGTCACCAGTTTCATCGGCGGCTCCAGCTCAACGCATAGTCTTTCTTTTCCATCGCGTCCATATTGTTGTGCACCGCAAACGGACGCTTCGATTCAACCATGACGGCCACTTCGGTTGTATGCGTCTTGGCTCTGCTCGATTCCACGGCGTTGGGCTGCGGCCCGTGATGAATGCCCTGCGGATGCAGGGTCAGCATGCCCGGCTGGATGCCGGCACGGCTGAAAAATTCTCCCTCGTGATAGAAGAGGACTTCATCGAAGTCCATGTTGCGGTGGTAAAAGGGAACGCGCAGGGCTTCTGGATCCGTTTCGAGCGGCCGCGGCGCAAACGTGGAAATCAGACAGCCGCCCGCTTGAAACGTCCCATGCACGCTCGGAGGAAGATGGTATCTGGGGCTGGTGACGGGTCTGAAGTCGCGAACGTTGAGTTTGGCCACCCATAAATCGCCCTTCCATCCCACGACATCCATCGGATAGAAGGGGTACACCACGCGTGTCCAGGTTCCTTGACGCTTGATACGGACTTCCCATTCTGAACCTTCCGCCTCGCAGCGCTCAGAGACGGCCAATTCGGGCACGACAAGTACGCCCTTGTCGAAAAGCGCATGCTGGCCCAGCGGCCCTCGCTCGGCCAGCGTGATGG
>JBKPKC010000218.1:0-7633 GCA_046765595.1 Nitrospirota bacterium | reverse complement strand
TGGCTTCATCACATCCTTGTAAAAGCCGGGAATTTTCACTTCGCCTGTTTTGGCGTTGACACAAGCCTGGGCAACTTCCATCAATTCAGCTAACGGATTTCTCGCGGCCCCACCCGTTACTCCGGAATGAGCGTCTTTGCTGCCGGTTCTCAAGGTCAGCCTCGCGCCAATCAACCCTCGCAATCCATAGGGCATGGCCGGCTGTCCCTTCGCGATCCAGATCGTATCCGAGACGAGCACAGAATCGGGACGAGGTACCTCCATTCGCTTCCTTAAACCTGCGGCGAAATGCGGACTGCCGATCTCTTCTTCGAGCTCCCAGAGAAACCTGATATTGATCGGCAGCCCTTGGTCGACCGCATAGCGGGCTCCGAACAGCGCCGCGAGGGCAGGCCCTTTGTCGTCCGTCGCTCCGCGTCCGCGGTAAATCCCGCCCTCGTTCTTGAAGGCGAACGGCGCTTGCCGCCATTCGGGTTCTTGCGCCGGCTGAACGTCCAGGTGATTGTAAATCGACACAGTTGGATACCGGGTCCCGGCGGTCCACCCCCCGGAGACGATCGGATAGCCGCCGGTCTCGACGATGTGTGCTTCGGCACCCATAGCCGTCAACACCTGTGCTGCGAGATCGGCCATCCGCCGCATGTCCGTCGCTTTGGACGGATCCATGCTGATCGACGGGATCTCCACCATTTGTCCCAACAGATCCTCGAATGGGGGGCGACGGTCGGCAATGTACGTTTGCAGCTGATCATTGGTCATGCATGCCTCCTCGAATTTGCCGGGCGGATTATAGCGGGAGACCCTGCGCCGCGAAAGACTGCGGCGTGATCGTCGCGAGGTGTGAAGACGTGTTAGAATCCCGCCCGATGTTCAGGCTGTCCCTGCTATGGCTGACGTCCTGTTCGATCACTCTCGGGTTGATTCTCGTTTCGAGCGCTTCTGCAGCCGATCCGCTCACCATCCGTGAGATCCTCGACGAGCCGGCCACCTACCATCTGAAGCAGGTCACACTCTCGGGAACCGTTCGCAATGTTCAGCCCTTGGACCCGTATAAGCTGCCCGCCGGAACGACATGCTACGGCGCTTATCTCTTTTACCTCGAAGATGAGACCGCCTCGATCAACGTGGCCGTGTTCGGCCTCTGCGGATTTCCGACCGTCAAAGATCCCGATGTCGAAGACGGTGCACGGGTGGAGCTCCTCGCCACGATACAAGCGCCCAGCCATGGAGGATATTACCTGAGCTTTCAAGGACTGAAAGTTGCCGGCGAACGCGAGGGCATCATCCAGGCAGTGGCCGATCGTATAACACCGCTCAGCGAACCCACGAGCGTGCAGTGATGATCAGACGCATGACAGCCGAACGTATGATTCGATGGCCGCTCTGGCTCATCGCCCTCACCGCAGGACTGGGCGGTTGCGCGTCCAGTCAGGGGCTCTCCCGCGAGACACTCGCCGACGTCATCCGCCAGGAAGAATCACGCTTTGTCGACGCGCCGGCCGGCAGCATCCCTCCCGCACGACTGAACGCGCCGACACTCGGCCTGTACTTGAAACCGACGGGATATCTCCATCGAGAATTTGAGTGGACCGGACGGGACCGTGATGCCGTACTCACGTGGTCGCAACACGTTCCGCTCGGTGCAGGGGGGCGAAGCGCCGGATTTTTGACTGCGTCGTCGTTGAGAGGCCACACGCTGACGGAGCTTCGGGCGTCGGCCAAACGGTATGGGGTCGATTGGCTCCTGGTGTTTGACGGCGCCGCCGCGGTCGACCGTTACAACAATTACAAAGCCGGCTTGCTGTACTGGACGATCATAGGCGCGTATGTGGCCGACGGCACGCAGAGTGATGCGCTGTGCCTGCTGAAAGCCGCCCTATGGGATGTGAAGACAGGAACGCGTCTCTTTGAGGAGCAGGCTGAAGCCCTGACCAAGACGACAGGCCCTGCAGCTCTCGTCGACGACGAGGATGAGATCGAACGAGCCAGAACGGCGGCCATGAACATCTTAATGGAGCGGCTGACGAAACGCTTCGCCATGCTGGCACAACCCGGCCGATGAAGCCCGCGCGGATATGGATCTCGCTTCTCATGTGGGTGGTTCTCTCCGCGCCTCCATTTGCCGCCGCGCAATCGCCGACCTCGACTCATCCGACGGAGCAGTCGTCGTCGGAGGGATGGGACAACTGGCATGTGAGCGCCTATCTCGATCTCGCCTACATCGTCGATTTCAATTTCCCCGAGAACCACCTGTGGCGCAGCAGGACGACCAGTAATCGGTTCAACGAATTCGCCCCCAACATGGGCTTCCTCAATGTGCGGAAGGATGCGACGGCCGATTCCCGGTGGGGCATGGAATTGGGAGCACAAGGGGGATACGATTCAAAAGATTTTGCGTTCCTGCAAGGCGAACCGAAAGTCGGGGGCGCCGATACCCTACGCCACGTGCAACGCGCGAATGTCTCGTACCTGGCTCCCATTGGAAACGGCCTGACCATTCAGGCCGGACTCTTCAACAGTTTTCTCGGGTACGAATCGCTGTATGCGAAGGACAATGCCAATTACACGCGTTCATGGATCGCGGACAACACTCCCTACATGATGTTCGGCGTCAATGCCCGGTATCAGGTCAACGACCGGCTCGGTGTCGCCGCCTTCATCATCAATGGCTATTATCACCTCTCCCGTCCGAATGATCAGCCCAGCTATGGCACGCAGATGATTTACAAGCCGACCGCACAACTGACGATAACGGAAACGTTGTACGCCGGTCCTGACCAAAACAAGACCGCCTTCGAATTTTGGCGGTTCTATTTGAACAGCATCGTCGAGCGCAGAACGGACGATTTCGTCCTCGCCCTCAGCTATGACATTGGGACTGAATCCATCGCGAATCAACCGGGTGCTCCCCGCACATTCGTGATGGGGGGCAACGTGGTGGCTCGTTGGAGCATCGATGCGCACTGGGCCGTCGCTTTACGGCCGGAGTTCTATTGGGACAGGAATGGCCGTTGGACGGGAAACGAGCAGTTTGTCAAAGCGATGACGACGACGCTTGAATATGCAGTGCCATTCGGCTGGACCAACACCCGGGTGAGAGCGGAATATCGCTGGGATGAATCAACGGGAGCAGGCGGCGGATTCTTTAAAGACGGCGACGTGGCGCCGGGGACCCCCGGACTGACGGCCTCCCAGCATCTGCTGCTGCTCGCCCTGCTGTGGAGTTTCGACTCGCCTTAAGGTGCAGCCGCAACGCGTTATTTCACCAACACGCACCACATCCGGCGGGTGCCCGATTTCTGATCGGTCACGGGCTCGCCGCTGAAAAAGCTCACCTGCCACGCCACAATGTCGTCCTTGGGGTCGGCGGTGCTCGTCCAATAGATTTCCGATTTGATGTTCGAGAACGGGTGGCCCGGCGGGAGGGCGGGATCGCGTTGCGTCGGATCGATCAGGCTTTTGAGCTCTTCCACGGACGGCCCGCGCCAGCCCGTTTGTCCGCCCACTTCTTTGGATGCGCAGCGTTCATTGGAGCGGCTCCAGACATCATGTTCTCTGTCCGGTTCCTGCTCCCAGATCAACCCGGTCTGATTATCTTTGACGGCCGCCCCGTTCATGACGACCGTAAAGCGTCCGTCGCTCTGCGCGGCGAGAGCATCTGCGGTGAAGGAGAAGAGGCAGAGGAGGCCGGCGATCAAGACGGCGGGACGCAACTGCGTCAGCGTCAACATGGATGACCTCTGTGGCACGCAGACTGCCGGGCGGACCGAGTCTGCACCAGACGACGCAGCATTTCAATAGTGCGGGGGCAAGACTTGCGATGATCGGCGTTAGTGGAATGAAAATGGAACGGGGGCGAAGGTCAGGACAAAGACGGCGAGCGCGATCCAGCCGACCAGCACTCGGCCTCGTCCTAAAGGCACCTGCGGGTCGACGACGGGAGGATGGCCGATTCCCCAGACGCCGGCCATGAACGCCCAGATAAACCATCCAGGCCAGCCGATGAAGCCCAGCATAATGAGCAGAGGAATTATCGCAAACGCCATCGTCCGCTGGCGATTTCCCCACAAGGCATAGGCCACGTGGCCGCCGTCGAGTTGGCCGATCGGAATCAGATTCAAGGACGTCACAAAGAGTCCGAACCAGGCGGCGAACGCGACGGGATGCAGCAAGACGTCGGCCTGCGGGGGCAAGGGTCCGATGATCAACCATGCCATCAATTTCAACAGCAGGGGCTCACCCAGTTGCAGCCCGAATGTCGATGTGCGGTCGACGACCGTGGAAAAAAAGAGACCGACGGCGAGCGCGGCGAGGGCGACGGCAAATCCGGCGAGCGGACCGGCGACGCCGATGTCGAACAGCGCCCGCCGGTTCAAGATCGGGCCACGCATCCGGATAATTGCGCCGAATGTCCCGATGAAATGCGGCGGTCCCGGAATGAAGAGCGGAAGGGAGGCCGGAACACGATGGATCTTCGAGAGAATGAAGTGCCCGAACTCGTGCGTCAGGAGAATGAACAGTAAGGTGCCGGCGAATGGGATTCCCTGCCACAGCATTTCCGGGTGTTCCCATATGAACGCCACCGGCCCGCGGATCGTTCCGCTGTAGGCTTGATACGCACCCGCCCATAACGTGGTACATACCGTGAGGCCGAACAGGACCAGCGGCAACGTCCAACGCGAGAAGGTCGATTCTTCTTCGGCGACAACTTCGGGAAGCTCCTCCATTGAACGGTCTTCATACGGGCGCCCGCCGTTCGTTCCCTCCGGAAAGTTGTGCTGGGCCATCGGCTGGGGCATGGGACCTGCCTTCGGCGGCCGGTGTTCAGCGCGCCGTGTAAAAGGGGTTGTGCTCCAGTTCTTCCCGCACCGTCGTGCCCGGACCGTGGCCGGGCAAGAGCAGACAATCAGACGGCAACGTCATCACATGTCGCCGGACCGACTCGAGATGCGTATGGTACAGCTGTGCCGGATTCGATCGGCCGATCGAGCCGGCGAACAACGTGTCGCCGACGAACGACACGGGTCCCCACGGCATCTCCACACGATAACAGATGCCGCCGGCCGTATGCCCGGGAGTCGACAGACACCGGATCTCCAGCCGGCCGGCGCGAATCGTCCCACCGTGCTCGGGCCGCTCCAGCTGCTGCTCCGACAGCTTCCAATGGAGCAGCGAGAAGTCGTCAGGCCCGAGATAGACGGGGACGGGCCATCGATGCAGGATCCGTTGAATGCCTTCCGCATGGTCCGCATGGCCGTGCGTGAGGCAGACGGCAACGAGGCGCAGCCGGCGGGCCTCAAGGATCTCGAGCATCGTCTCCGCATTATATGCCGTATCGACGAGCACCGCTTCGCCGGCGTCATGGACGACATAGCCCTTGACCGGATAGCCGCTGATCTCCCCCTGCACTGTTTCGATGCCCGACATGAGCGGGAGCGGCTGCGGAACCCACTTGTCCAGCACGATCGCTTCCAGAGCCTCGAGGCGCAAGCCGAGAGCGTTTGACACGGCACGCAACTCCGCACGGTCACGGAGCTGATCGCCCCGTTCCAAAGCCGTGATGTCCGCTCCGGGTAATCCGGTCAGCTTGGCGACGTCGCCGATCGACAGTTTGAGCCCTGTGCGAGCCTTTTTAATAATGTCAGAAAAATCGTCTTCTAAGGGCATGTTGTGCCTACATTTCTAAGCTTACACTGTCGCCTCTCGAGCGCCCGATGGATTGATTGTACAACGGGTGGCGCCGACTCGTGAATTCATCCTTCCAAGCTTCTCGTTCTTCTACGAGGTAGGGCTGATTGATCTCCTACTGCGGATATTCTCACCCGCCCAACCCTGCGCACTTTCTCACCCACCCACCCGGCCTGCCGAGACAGGCCTTTCCGCAACGACGTGCGCTTTTCCCATCGACGAGCATGAGACTCCTCGCTGATCCTTCCAAGCTTGCTAGGGTTTCCTTCGATATCGATATGTATGTGGACGGTGCGTCGCTGCGACGTGCGGTGGGTGCATGACTCTGTCGTTGTGGTCGCCGTTCTCACCCACCCAACCCTAGGCGCGCCAAGACGCGCCCTTTTCCCAATGGCGATGGCGAGACCCAGTGTTCGAAGGTCCGTTCGGACGGAGGCCGGGACGGACCCGTTTGCGGAGCCAAATAACGACAAGGCCATGCGGTTTCTCCACCGCCGAAGCAGAAGGCGACCCTCCACATCCTCTCACCATTCTGGTGTTCGCGTTCGGCGAGCAAAGGAGATCAAGAGCCCTCACCCTGCCTTCCTACGCCGGGCGGGGTGCGAGAACGACCGATCATCGAGGACTGGACCCGCTCTTTCATCCTTCAGGCGCCAATTTTATTTCTTGGACTTCACCGAATCCGGACAAGAGCTTCGGCAGGGTTTCCCCCGGGCCGACCGCCACGATCGTGAGGCGGTTCGGATGAAAATGGCGCTTCGCCGCCCTGAGGACGTCCTCTTTCGTGAGCGCGATGACCTTGGCACGGAGTTGTTGGAGGAAATCCTTGGGCAAGCCGTCGTATTCCAACTCCACGAAGCGGCCGACGATCGCAGCAGGACTGGAGAATGAGAATACGAACGAATTGACGTAGGCCTCTTTGGCTTCGGCCAGCTCCTGGTCGGTCACCAACTCAGTCCGCATCCGCTCCATGTTGGCCACAAACCGGCTGACCACTTCCTGTGTCGACGGGAGTTTGGTTTCTGCCCGCATGAGCCAGACGCCCTGATCATGCATGCCGACATTGAGCCGGCTGCCGACAGAATAGGCAAGGCCGCGTTTCGTGCGCACATCGTTGAAGAGCCGGCTGCGGAACGAACTGCCTCCGAGAATGTCGTTGGCGATCGCCAGCGGGACATAATCAGGATCGTCTTCTCTGATCGTCAAATGCCCGATCCGCAGATGCGTCTGCGACGTGTCTTTGTTGACGAACCGGACGGCGGCCGCCGCCGCGTCACGCGCATCGGCAATCTTCAGCTCGGGCACGTCGCCCTTTTTCCAGTCGCCGAACGTCGCACGGAGCAGCGCGATCATCTCGTCCCGCTTGAAATCGCCCGTCACGCCCAGGACGACGCCGTTGGGATGGACGGTGCGCCGGTGGAACGCGACGAGATCGTCCCGGGTTATACCTTTGATCGACTCAACCGTGCTTTCGCGAGCGCTGGGATGCTCCGGCCCGTAGAGCTGCTTGAGAAATTCCCGGCCCACGATCGATCCTGGGCTGTCCTGACGGCGCCGGATGCCCTCGATCGTTTGCAGCTTGGCCAGATCGACGCGTCCGGCCTCGAATGCCGGCTGACGCACAAGTCCGGAAAAGATCCTCAGTCCGCGTTCGAGATCCTTCTTGAGCACGTCGAGGGAGGCGGCCCCAGACTGCCGTCCCATGGAGATGTTGATGTCGATCGCGAATTGCTCCATTTCCTCATCGACCTGCTCGGCGGTCATTCCGCCGCCGCCGCCGGTTCGCATGACGGCCCCGGTCAACGCCGCGAGCCCGACTTTGTCGGCAGGCTCGGCCCACCCACCTGTCTTGAGCATGGCGGAGAGGTTCACCAGCGGCAATTCATGGTCTTCGAGCAGATACACGACCATCCCGTTTTCGAGTACGACCCGCGCGGGTTCCGGC
>JBKPKC010000217.1:0-11940 GCA_046765595.1 Nitrospirota bacterium | reverse complement strand
TATCAGCACGCTGTCAACGGCCTGGCAGCCCTGACGAACTCTCGGGGTTTCACATTAGAGGGTTTTATCTGTTCGTTAACTCCCCGTTAATCTTCTATTGCTACATTTGCGCTCGGAGAGACAAAAAAATTCAGCAGGAGGTGGGTACATGACCTGTCAAAAATGCAACGGCTTGATGATCGTTGAATCGCGGCCCGACTATTCCACGGGCGGGACCGTCCTCCGGTGCATCAACTGCGGACTCGTTCTCGACCCACTGATTCAACAAAACCTGCTCTCGAGAAGCCGACCGAGATCCGCGACGCTTCATGCGGCGTGAGCATGCAGGCTGGTCCGTTCGGAGTGAATGACTTGCGCTTCGGGCGGACAGGACAGGCGTAGATGTTGCGCTCGCGCCGATCGGGAGTGACGCGGTGATGGCCTAAATTCCCCGCTCTCCGCGGCCCGACATCTGCCTCTGGCCTCAGGGGAAGCAAATTTTACCAATCCTATGTCGCCTTCCGCTACCGCCGATCCCCATCTTCCACGTCACGTCAGGGCACCGCAAATTCCGCCCATAGAAAGGTATGATCGGAAGGATCCTTGGCGCGCCGCGGCCCAATATCCACTTCGACCTGTACACATCGCTCCGCCAAGGGCGCCGTGGCCAGAATATGGTCGATGCGCCAGCCTTTGTTCGCGTCCAACGAACTGGGGGCGCGGTAATCCCAAAACGTAAACTGCTGCTGTTCGGGATATAACCGCACGAAGACGTCGTGAAATCCCCAGGCCACCGTCGAGGTATAAGCTTCCCGCGCCGTTTCGTGATAGCACACATGGGTCAGATGTTTTTCCGGACTGTGGACGTCCATCGCTCGCGGGGCGACATTCATGTCTCCGCACCAGATCACGGGACGCGTGGGAGACAGATGTTTCTCGAAGTAGGCGCGCAGCCGCTTGTACCACTCGAGCTTGTAGGCATACTTGGGCGATTTGATCTCATACCCCTGCGGAATGTAGGTGTTGATGATCGTGATGCCGTCGATCACCACGTGCAGCAGTCTCGGCTCGTCCGGTTCTCCGCCGTCGTCCAACCCGGCCCGTACCGACTCAGGCTTCATGCGGCTCAAGATCGCCACACCGTTGTAGCTTTTCATGCCTCGATACGTGATCTCATAGCCGGAGGGCATGAGCGCCATCAGCGGAAACTCGCTGTCTTGCACTTTCGTCTCTTGGAGACACAGGACGTCGGGCCGCTGTTTCTCGAGCCACTGCACCACAATGGGAAGCCGCTTTCGAAGCGAGTTCACATTGTACGTGGCGACCTTCAGCGTCTTGGTCGCCGGGGCAGTTCCGGCGGGAATGAGGTTGGTGTCGGGGATCGGACCGTTCATCGTCGCTGAATTCGTGAACAAAAAGCGCTCGCAAGCCGACAGCCGCGCAATCATTTAGGTCGCCAGCCCGCGCTGGGCGCCCAGCCTCGCATGAGGTCCAGACCCTGTCAAGAGACGCGAGAGTAGTCTTCGGAAACGGCCGACAGATATCGCCGGATGATCGCCTGTTCGATGCGGGAGCGGCCCCGGTCCGGAGCCGGAAAGCGCAACACCAAGAGAATACGGCCGGGCTCAGGCAACTGGATGGTAATGCGGGGCTCGGGTGAAGGCGCTTCGAGGAGATTCTGCTGTTCAAGCAGTTTCATGTGCCGGCTCGCTTCCGCCATGAACGGAGCGCATTCGGCCTTGGCGGCTTCGAGCAGCCGCGTTTCGGCCTGTTTCCAATGCTGCTCCGCTGCAAGCGGCACGGTAAGCGTATAAAGACCGTACTCCTGGTTCGGATTTTCTTTGACCAGAGCGTTGGTGAACAGCAGGCTGTTCGGAAACACGGTCACGCGTCCCGTATAGAGATGCGACGTCAGCCCAGGCCCGATCTCCAACAGCTTCGTCGCAAAAATGTCATGGTCGAGCACGACGCCGCGATGGCCGGCGATCTGGATCCGGTCGCCCACCGAATACACCTTGCTGCCTACCCGCAATGCGGCCCCGCTCCAGCACAGCAACAGTTCCTTCGTGGCCAGAACGAGCGCCGCCGCCAGCGCAACCAGAGAAACGGCAAAGGCCTGCAGTTCGTGCGCCCAGATGACGACGAGTCCCAGCAGGAAGACGAAGACCACGGAATTGCGCACGGTCACGACCCAGCGCCGCTTCGCCTCCATGGTCAGCGCGGCGTTTCTCGCGATGGAACGCACGAGCAGCGTGCGGGCGATGATGACGGAAAGCAGCAGCAGGAGGGACTTCAGACCATCGAGGACGATGGAGCTATCGAGCTGCGGAAGCCATGTAGTCATGGATCAACGCCGCGCAACTTTTCGGCTAGCCGGCATGCAAGGACTCGCGCGTGCCGGGAACGCACTCCTCCCGTTTCCAGCTTTTGAGAACTTTCTGCTCGTTGAACGTCAAGGTGTAGCGATAGCAGTAGAGGGTCGGCTTCGGGGCATCTTGCGCCCCCTTGCCGATCAGCGACGCGGCCTCGTTCGCAGCATTCGCCAGGCCTAAGTCCATCGGATCCAGATCCTTGTCGCTGTACGACACGCGGTAGGTCCAGATTGTGTCGCCGCCCAGGGCGGGCGTCTTGGCGGTATGCGGAGGGCCCAATTTTTCCGCGATCTCTTCCTGGGTGAGCCGGTCTACGCCTTTCTTGAAGTATCCGTCCCGCCACGGCCCGCCGCAGGCAAGAACGCTCAGGGCCAACGGAACGAGAAGCGCATGGAGGCAGAACGTGCTGCGGACAAGCTTCATGTCTTGGGTCGATCGTGAAGTTGCTGCATACGCTTGACGGAGCAATAGAGCGCGTAGCCTTGGGCCAGCATGCCGGTGACCAGCAATCCCAGCGCCGTCTGGAGCCACCGGGATCCCTGCTCATCAAGCCCGTACATGCCGAGGATGAATCCGAGCGCAATGGCCACGATGCCCACGAAGCGGGCCACCATCGCGTTCATGCGCCAGTTGGTGGGAAGCGGCTGATCCTCTTTCATGCTGAATACGCTACAACGGAAGAGCCGACGGGTCAACTGCGCTTGGCGCGAATCTCCCGTGCCTGCATATCGAGCGCGACCGCTTCATGACTGCGGCCGAGCTTGCGCAACACGTTGGCCAGGTCTTCGAGCGTCTTCGCCACCTCGGGATGCGACGGCCCCAACGCCTTCTGCCTGATGGTCAGTGCCCGGCGATAGAAGGGCTCGGCCTTCGCCGGCTGTCCTTCCGCGACATACAACTGGCCGAGATTCGCAGCGCTCAGCGCCACGTCGGGATGGTCGGGTCCCAGCAACCGTTCCTTGATGGCCAATGACCGCATGAGCAGCGGCTCCGCTTCCGCATACTGTCCGTACATACGGTGAAGAACGCCCAGGTTGTTCAATGTGGCGGCCACATCGGCGTGCGTTTCTCCGTGAACGGCCTGATAGATTTTGAGCGCCTGGAGATACAGCGGTTCGGCCTCGACATGCTTCCCTTGCCCGGCATAGACCTGCGCCAACTGCGAGAGGCTGAGGGCTACCCGGCGGTCCTCACGCCCGTAACTTTCGGCTTTCTTCACGGCGACCTGATAGATGCGCTCGGCTTCGGCATAGTTGCCCTGCTGGACTGCCTGCTGGCCGGCGGCCATCGCCGATTCCCAGGTCTGTTCCTGACAGGAGAAGATCGCGAGGAGCACACCTGCAGCCAGGATGACTTCCGGACGCTTGCCTGCAGTTTTCTTTCGCGTTGTGCTCATATATATAGGAGGCCGACAGGATACACGATGATCGAACCGGGCCGCTATCGACACTATAAAGGCAACGACTACGAAGTCATCGGGGAAGCGCGCCATTCGGAAACGGAGGAGTTGTTCGTCGTCTATCGCGCCTTGTATGGCGACCAGGGCCTGTGGCTCAGACCTCGGGCCATGTTCCTGGAGACGGTCATGGTCGACGGCCGTGCCGTGCCGCGCTTCCGGCGTCTCGCCGGCCCCTGACGGCGGCCAGGATTGAGGCGGCTAGGGCAACCACGTCCACCGCGCGAAGGTCGCGGCCTGGCCCAGCTGCCGATGGCCGGCACCGAACACATTCCAGATAAGGGCATTTTCAACGAGAAAGCGGCGGCCGGTCCCTGAAATTCTGACTCCCCGATAGGTGTCGATGTAGCCGCGGAGGCGCGCCTGTTCCAGCATCCACTCGCGCTCGGCGCGATCGACCGGCTCCGCCGTGAGCCGCGACGGCGTCTTGATCAGCTGCTTCCAGGTCATCTCCCACAGGTCCAATGCCGCCTGATTGCCGTAATTGAGAATCGGATCGGCTTCCGTCCCGTGCGAGACCACGACCATCGGCGATTCAAACAAGACGCGGGCCTGAAACTCCGGATCGCCCTGTCGCTCGATCAACTCACGTCCGGTCCAATGCCGGAAACTGTCGAGGAGACGCCGGGTCCATTCGACGATCGCCGGATCCGCCCATGCGCTCGACATCATCGCGATGCTCATGACTCCATGCTTTCCCAGCGTGGTATCACGTCCTCAAACGCCACGGCAAGGGCGATGCCCCTGTAAATTCCATAGGGAGTCTCTGTATAATGGCGCCTCTTGGCTGAGCGCATTCAGGAGCAGGTATGAGTGGCCGGACGCTGTTCGACAAAATCTGGGACGCGCATGTGGTACGCGCCGAGCCGGACGGCACCACGTTGTTGTATATCGACCGGCAGCTCGTGCACGAAGTCACTTCCCCCCAGGCATTCGAAGGCCTGAAGCTGGCCGGACGCCGCCCGCGGCGCGCAGGTACCACGCTTGCGGTCCCTGATCACAATGTCCCGACGACAGACCGGCGTCTCGGCGTCGCGGATGCGGTAAGCGCGCTTCAAATCCAGACGTTGGAAGATAATTGCCGCGATTTCGGGATCGCGCTCTTCAACATGAGCGATATCCGACAAGGCATCGTCCATGTGATCGGACCGGAACAGGGCTTCACGCTGCCGGGCACCACGATCGTCTGTGGCGACTCGCATACGTCGACGCATGGCGCCTTCGGCGCTCTGGCCTTCGGTATCGGCACCAGTGAAGTCGAGCATGTGCTGGCGACGCAATGCCTGATCCAAAAACGCCCAAAAACCATGGAAATCCGCGTCGATGGGGTCCTGTCCGACCGTTGTTCGGCCAAGGATGTCATCCTCGCCATCATCGGAAAAATCGGCACGGCCGGGGGCACCGGTTACGTCATCGAGTACACCGGTTCCGTCATTCGCGCGCTCAGCATGGAAGGGCGCATGACCCTCTGCAACATGTCCATCGAAGGCGGCGCTCGTGCCGGCATGGTGGCGCCGGACGACAAAACGTTCGCCTACCTCGCAGGCCGTCCGCTCGCCCCGATCGGTGCGGACTGGGAGCAAGCGGTGCACGCCTGGCGGAATTTGAAAACCGACGAGAGCGCGGCATACGACGCGACCGTGATCATGAAGGCCGAAGACATCGCGCCCCAGGTCAGCTGGGGCACAAGCCCCGGCATGGTGACGGGCGTCGACGGCCGTGTCCCCGATCCCAAAACCATTGCCGATGAAAAGAGCCGCCAGGCGACCGAACGGGCCCTCACATACATGGGGCTGAACGCCAACATGCCGATCACCGATATCCAGATCGACCGCGTGTTCATCGGGTCCTGCACCAATTCGAGAATGGAAGATTTGCGGCTCGCAGCGAGCTTGGCAAAAGGCAAACGCATAGCCAAGACGGTGCGCGCGATGGTGGTGCCGGGGTCGGGTTTGGTCAAACAGCAGGCGGAGGCGGAGGGGCTCGATCGCATCTTCACCGCGGCGGGATTCGAATGGCGCGAGCCCGGCTGCAGCATGTGCCTCGCCATGAATGCCGACGTGCTTCAGCCCGGCGAGCGCTGCGCCTCGACGAGCAACCGCAATTTCGAAGGGCGTCAGGGGGCGGGAGGACGCACGCATCTGGTGTCGCCCGCAATGGCGGTCGCCGCAGCCGTTGAGGGACACTTCGTCGACATCCGGCATTGGAGGTAACTGCGGCATGCAGGCGTTTACCCGACTCACCGGCCTCGTCGCCCCGTTGGACCGCGTCAACGTGGACACGGATCAGATCATCCCCAAACAATTCCTGAAGACGATCAAACGGACCGGTCTCCGTGAGGGGCTGTTTTTCGACTGGAAGAAACAAAAGGACGGCTCGCCGGATCCAGCCTTTTTCTTGAACCAGCCGCGATATCACGGAGCGACCATTTTACTGACACGCGACAATTTCGGCTGCGGCTCCTCCCGTGAACATGCGCCCTGGGCGTTGCTCGACCAGGGCTTCCGCTGCGTGATCGCCGCCAGCTTCGCCGATATTTTCTACAACAACTGCTTTCAAAACGGGATTTTGCCCGTCGTCCTGGACGCCCGGGAGGTTCAGTCGATGATGCAGGATGTCCTGGCGACGCAAGGCTATCAGGCCACTGTGGATCTCGCCGAACAAACGGTCACGACGCCGGGAGGAACCGTCTATCGGTTCTCCATCGATGCGTTCCGGAAGGATTGCTTGTATCGAGGGTTGGATTCCATCGGCCTCACGTTGCAGCATGAGGCCGCCATTGCCGCCTATGAGGCCAGGAGAAAGGCCGAGGCGCCCTGGCTGTTTTCCGATCTTCGCCCCTAGCCGAGGAGGACTGCATGAAGTGGGCTCTGCTGGTGTTATTGTTTCTGGCGACAGGCGCCTTGCTCGTGGCCTTCAATTACAGCTACTCGGACGGCAATCGCGCCGGCTATATTCAAAAGTTTTCAAAGAAGGGATGGCTCTGCAAAACTCACGAGGGCGAGCTTGCCATGACCACCGTTCCGGGCACGGCCCCCCTCCTGTGGGAGTTCACGGTCTCGGACAACACCGTGGCACAGCAGCTTTCCCAGGTGATGGGCAAGCGCGTCGTCCTGCACTACAAAGAGTTTCGCTATCTGCCGACCACCTGTTTCGGGGAGACCACTTACTTCGTGGATCACGTCGAAATCCAGGAGTAGTCGAAGAGCGCCAATCCTCGAGCACCGCCCAGCGCATAGAGTCGCGCTTTCTCACGAGCTAGAGCCAGCGTTTCTTCCTGAAGAGCACCAGCATCGCCATCCCAACGACCGCCATGACGGCGAGGGCCGCCGGATAGCCCCACGGCGACTTCAATTCGGGCATGTATTCGAAGTTCATGCCGTAGATGCTCGCGATGAAGCTGAGCGGCATGAAGATGGTGGTGATGACGGTCAGCACCCGCATCACCGCATTGAGACGGTAGCTGACGCTGGAGAGGTAAATATCCAGGCTTGCCGACACCATTTCCCGCAGCGTTTCGATGGTGTCGACGATTTGCACGACATGGTCGTAGACATCCCGGAAAAATACCTTGGTGGGCGGATGGAGGAGATCGCACTCCGACCGGGATAGATTGTTCATGACGTCGCGAAGCGGCCAGACGGCCCGGCGAAGAAACAGCAGCTGGCGTTTGAGCGCATGAATATCGTTCAGGGTCTCGGGCTGGGGATCGTCGACGACCGCCTGCTGCACGGCTTCCAGCCGTTCTCCCATGAACTCCAGGACGGCAAAATATTGATCCACGATGGCATCGACCAGCGCATACAGCAAGTAATCTGCCTCTGATGGACGCAACCGGCCTTTCCCGCCGCGCAGCCGCTCGCGAACAGGCTGAAAGACATCGCTTCCGTTTTCTTGAAACGAGATGACATAGTTCCGGCCCAACACGAGACTCACCTGCTCGACGGCAATCTCCTTTCGTTCGGTCAACAACAGCATTTTGATGACGAGAAAAAGATACCCTTCGTAATCGTCGAGCTTGGGGCGCTGATCGGTATTCGCCACATCCTCCAGCAGGAGTGGATGAAGAGAGAACTGCTTCCCCAGCGTCTCGAGCACGTCCATATTATGGACGCCGCCCACGTTGATCCAGACGACCGATTCATCGGCGGGCGGCGACAGCTGGCCCCCCTGCTCGGGCGTCAGTTCTTCGCAGCCCGCCGCATTGTAGCGGAAGACATGGAGGGTGACTTTCTCGTGTCTCCGCTCGCCGATGTGCACGAGTGTGCCGGGAGGAAGCCCGGTTTTTTTTGAGCGCTTCTGAACGAGTTTCATGAACAGTGCTCTGTAGAAGCCAACCAGCCTGAGCCAGGCTTGTACGCAGGTTCGTGTCGGCGGTCAAGGGGGAAAGTGACGGGGGCATGTGCGGCTTTTCCCGGACAGGGAGAACTGCTACCCTGACTCCATGGAACGAGAACTGGCTCATCTCACTCGCGCGATCAAGAAGGCCGGCGAACGGGCCCGAGAGCTCGCAGTGAAGGGATTCGAGGTCCAGACGAAAAAGGACCGCTCGCCGGTGACCACTGCCGACCTGGAAGTCAATCGAATCCTCCGCGAAATGCAGGAAACGCACTTTCCCGACGATGGCTGGCTCTCCGAGGAATCCCCCGACGATGCGGCACGGCTCGAGAAGGCTCGTGTGTGGATCGTAGACCCGATCGACGGCACCAAAGCCTACGTCAACAAGCTGCCGGAATATTGCATCTCGGTCGGCCTGATTGAAGCCGGCATGCCGGTGCTGGCGGCGATTTTTAATCCGTCGACCGACGAATTGTTTACGGCGGTGCTCGGCGACGGACTCCGTCTGAATGGCCGTCCGGTAGCAGCGGCAGCGCCACTCGGAAATCACTCTGAAGTCATGGTCAGCCCGTGGGAATACCGCGGAGGCCGCTGGGCCGAGCTTGACGGCCGGATCGAATGCCGTCCCATGCTGTCGATCGCCCATGCCTTGGCGCTGGTCGCAGCAGGGCGCGCCCAGGCCACGCTCACCATCGAACCGGAAAACGAATGGGACTTGGCGGCCGGCGTGCTGTTGGTGCAGGAGAGCGGCGGAACCGTCGCCGATGCGGAAGGCCGCCCGTTTGTCTTCAATCAGGCCGTTCCGCGGTTTCGAGGCGTCATCGCGGTCTCGGCGACGGCAGGAGACGACCTTCGTCCCTTTCTCCAGACGCATGCGGATCGCGCCAGGCTGAAGAAGAAACGGTCATGACCGCCGTTGCTCTGCTGGGCACAGGTCTGTTGGGCCGCGCCGTCGCAGAGCGATTGCACGAGACCGGACATACAGTCATTGCCTACAACCGAACGCCGACCAAGGGGCTGCCGCTCCAACGCCAAGGCATCGCGGTCGTGACCGACGCCGACCTTGCCATAAGCCAAACCGACTGCACGCTCCTGTTTCTCACCGACGCGCAGGCTATCCGCTCGACGCTGCTGACGCCGGCCTCATCGGCTGCACTGACCGGGAAAACGGTCGTGCAAATGGGCACCATCGGCTCCAGCGAGAGCCTGGAGATTCAGCAAGCCGTCGAACGATGCCGAGGCGCCTATTTTGAGGCTCCGGTCCTCGGAAGTTTGGCTGAAGCGAAGGCAGGCACGCTGTTCGTCATGATGGGCGGCACGGAGCAGCAGTTCGCGGCCTGGGCTCCGCTCTTTCGCTCGCTGAGCCGCGAGCCTCGCTATATCGGACCCGTCGGCCGCGCCTCAGCCCTCAAGCTGGCGCTCAACCAGTTGATCGCGGCCGAAATGTCGGCTTTTGCGCTGAGCCTCGGCTTGATTCAACGGTCCGGCGTGTCCATCGATACCTTCATGGCCGTGCTTCGCGGGAGCGCGCTGTTTGCGCCGACGTTCGAAAAAAAGCTGCCGCGGCTCCTCAAGCGCGATTATCACCATCCCAATTTTTCGACCCGCCATCTGCTGAAAGATCTCATGCTCTTCCTCCATGAGGCGGCCGCCAGCGGCTTGAGCACGGAGGGAGTGAACGGGCTGCCGTTGATCTTGGAACGAGCCATTGCGAGCGGTTTGGGCGATCTTGATTACTCGGCGCTGTTCGACGTCGTCAATCCGCCTGACTCCGGTTCGCCGCGTTCTTGAACGAAACGCGCGCGAGCCGCCTGTCTACGCTGCATGAACCATAGACGCCGATGTTCCGCTGGAACGCCATGCACGGCCGGCCGCGACATATTGGAGATGCGCCCATCGGCTTTCTGCGGATACAGACAGCCGCCGGACGGCAAATCGGATAAGACGGGTTCTTGAATCAGGGTGCGGAGAGGACGTCGTTTTCTGCGGAGGACTTCTTCGTCAGGTGAAAGGTTCCGCCTTTTTGGGTTGGTGCGAGGTCATCGGCAATTCTGGTGTACCACCAGCGGCCCTCTCCATCGGAGAAATCGGGAGACAACTGAACCGTAAACCCGCCTTCGCGGTCGTTGTCCGTCTGAACCCATCTGCCCTGCCATGTATGGTCGGAAAGCGAATGGGTTTCGAACCGGCCGCCTTTCCAGGCATAGGTGCCATTCCCGTGGTGGTCGAGGGTCAGCGTCACGACGGCTCCCTCTTCGTAATCCCAATCGCCGGCCAACACGCTCCGATCCGCTTCGATGCCTGGAGAGATAACGAGGGGGCGCCTTGGCGCATCCTGGCCGGAAGGGGTGGTGCACGCCGCAGCCGCGAACGTCAAGACACAGAGCACAAGATTCCACTTTATGCGGAGCATACATACTTTCATATCATGAGAGGGCGGTATCGACAAGTTATGGAAGCCCCGAGCCTCAAGACAGGCGTGCGAGCCGGCGACAGGCCTCATCGAGATCCGCGTCGGTTTTCGCATAACTGAACCGGATGTACCGCGATCCTTCAGTTCCGGAAAAAAAGGCTTCTCCCGGTACTCCGGCGACACCGACGGTGTGAAGCAGATGCATCGCGCGGTCTTTGCCATTGCGGCCCGGCAGGCGCGTCGCATCCGCCAGCACATAGTAGGCGCCTTGAGGCACCGCGGGGGGCAGCCCTGCCTGAGCCAATGCGGCACAGAAACGATCGCGTTTGTGCTGGTAGTCCTTCGCCAATCCGCGATAGAAGACGTCGGGCAGTTCCCGAATGCCTGCTGCGACGCCCACCTGCAAAGGCGTCGGCGCGCACACGTACAAGAGATCATTCATCGCGCCAATGGCCTGACTCCATCGCGGCGCAGCGACACTGTAGCCGACTCGCCAACCTGTAATGCTGAACGTCTTCGAATAGCCGCCGACGGTGATCGTCCGTTCCGCCATGCCGGACAAAGAGGCCAGGCTGACATGCCGGCGGCCGTCGTAGAGAAAGTATTCATAGATCTCGTCCGTTACGACCAGCAGGTCATGGTCGACAGCGAGCCTCGCCACGGCTTCCAATTCTTCTTGCGTGAAGACCTTGCCGGACGGATTCCCGGGCGAGTTGACGATAATGGCCTTCGTCCGTGGCGTCACGGCGCGTTCGACCGCTTCCGCCTCCAGCGCCCAGTCGGGAGAACGCAATTTGACGATGACCGGAACGGCTTCGACCGCGAGCAGCGCACTCACATGGTATTGATAGAACGGTTCGAACACAATGACTTCATCGCCAGGATTCAATAAGGCCAGACAGGCGGCATGGAATGATCCCGTGGCGCCGGCGCTCACCGTGATCTCGGTCTCCGGGTCCGCATGGATGCCGTTGTCTCGCGCAAGCTTGACCGCCAAGGCTTCCCGCAGTTCGGACAACCCGTCGAAGCGGGAGTACGTATTCCTCCCGTGTCTCATGGCCTCTGTTGCGGCATTCAGCACGACGGGCGGCACCGCGGTGTCACACACCCCTTGCGCCATGTTCAGCCCGCGGACGGCCGCGCAGGCCTGGGTCATGGCGCGAATTTCGGAATGGCCGAGATCGGCCATCCGCTGATTGATCCGGTTCACATCCATCGCTCGTATTCCTTGCACCGTTTGTCGCAGAGCCATCCCCGGCCCGTCAAGCACCTCTGCGGTCTTCATCATCCCCACTTCATTGATTCCTACGTATTTATTGGAAGGTCTTTCCTTGCGTGCTAGAGTGCTTCCCTAGCCCATTGGAGGTAACGCTCCTGGGGAA
>JBKPKC010000216.1:0-3950 GCA_046765595.1 Nitrospirota bacterium | reverse complement strand
ATATCTATCAGCAGCAGGTCAAAGGCACCAGAGCGATCATCAACGGCGTCAAGAAGGCCGGGATCAGGCGTCTGTTGTTCGTCGGGGGCGCCGGAAGCTTGGAGGTCACACCGGGTGTCCAGTCCGTGGATCTTCCGGAATTTCCGGCTGAATACTAGCAAGGGGCCCTCGCGACGCGGGAAGCGCTTAGCATGCTCCGCCAGGACAGGGGGCTGGAATGGTCGTTCCTCTCACCGTCTGCCGATCTATTTCCCGGCGAGCGGACCGGGCAATTCCGCCTTGGCACGGACCAACTCCTCAAGGACGCGAATGGGGAGAGCCGCATCTCGGTCCAGGACTATGCGATGGCGATGATCGATGAGGCGGAGAAACCGCAGCATATTCGCCAGCGTTTTACGGTGGGATATTGAACGACAATGGGCCGACGTTGAGGTTTACGCTTGAGTCTCCTCGATGCACCCGCGTTCGTCCGACCATTGGCTGTGGGGATTGGCTTCGCAGACCGCCCGTTCTGCCTCAAGGTTGCACGCTCCTCACACTTTGGCTAGAGTAGCGGAATGAGCCGACGTACGGTGGTCCCTACAGTCATAAACCCTCTTGGAGTGCTTTTCGCGGTCACCCTGGCGTCATGCATCGCTGCACCCCGAACGGAGTTCATGGGACCGAACGGCAAAATGGTCTATGCCATCTCCTGCCCAACCATGAATGATTGCGCGACACGCGCGCGTGAATTATGTCCGGATGGACACGAGATTGTTCCCGCCGCATCCGGCGCGGGTGACACGACGGCAAGAGCTGGAATCGGAGACACGCCTGAACAAAGAATCCTGATCGAGTGTCACACCGCATCGCGCTGAGCCGAGCGCCCCATTCTCTCTTGCGGGCAGAGGCCCCCGTGTCCGAACTCAGTCAGTGCCACTAATCCAAGACATCAAACCCAAAACACTTTTGCTGGGAGGCAGAAAGGTTGAATGGCTTCAAGGCGTGGACCACGCCGGTGTTGTCCCTCGCGGTGAGGGTATAGGAGGATTGATCGTGCTGAATGGTGCCCAGGGGGGTACTTTTGACCATCCAGACTGTGACACCGGAGAACTTCGCACTGGTTTGAACTGCCTGCGTCGTCTTGGCATCCAAGTAGTCATCTTCAGGAATCTTAATGGGACCATCCTCACATGGTACCCGCATCGGCTTTTTCACGGGCCATTTCTGCGGTCTGATAATCGTGTGATCGGGAAGTTCGATCGTGAGCTCCCAGTTGGCCAAGGTTGTGCTTCTTCCCTCGTTTTCGAGGTGTGCAAATATCAGAACTCCGGCCGCCGTGGTCCTACCCTCCACACGTTCATTTGATGCAGAGGCGCGCTGCCATGGGAATACCCGTACTTTCGTGATTTCTCCATCTATGTGAGGTTTGTCGTGCAGGACCTTGGAAAGTGCTTCGCTTTTCACCTTTAATTGTTCAGCGAGCAGATGAGCTCTGTCGGTCGCATCTCTCGTCAAGGATTGCTGTTTCTCAGCTTCGTTCTTTGCCACTTCCAGGTTGCGTTCCAACTGCGAGATCTTTATTTGGACGTCTTCCTTTTTCTTGGCATCCCAGTAGACGAGCACGGCCCCGACGATGACGAATCCGGCGAGCCCAATTGACAAATAGAGCTTCCACTGAGGGTGGCATATCCCGTGCAGATCAGCACTGTCGTGGCATAGAACCACAATTCAGAGACCATATCGTCCACCCGTGATGATCGGCCGATGACGGCGGGAATTCCTGCACTGCGGCATGCCTGTTGATCTACCCCGTTCCTTCCCGGATGCCTACTCGGAGCGCCCCTTGGGGACGTCGGAGGTCATGCCGACCTATCCGTGAGGTGCACGTCTCTCAATGTACTTTCGGCTCACCCCGTAGACCAGACCGCCATGAAAACGTAGAATGCCGCTCTTGGCTCTTGGCACCTGAGGGAAGCGCCGGCTGTCATGACTCATCGCTAGGAGGAGGACCCGAATGAGAAGTATGAGACCACAGTCTCACGATTGCATGTTGATCGTACGCTCCGTCCTCATCGGATCCATGGTTGTCGCGGGCAGCTCGCCTGCGATCTCCGCATCGGACGTCAATCCACTGACGCCTTCCTCTGAACGGAATTGGGACAAAAAGCTGCCGAGCGCGGCGCGGTTTACTGTCTTGAGCGCCTTCGGCGATGCGGCGGTGCGGGACGATGAGACGGGTCTCGTGTGGGAAAAGACGGTGGAAACGACCGAGATGTCCTGGACCGACGCTCGCGCCCTCTGCGCCGACAAAGACGTCGGTGGACGGAAAGGCTGGAGATTACCCTCGATTTCAGAACTGGCGAGTTTGGTGGATCCTTCTACACGGTCAGGACCCGCCCTCCCCGCGGGTCATCCCTTTACCAACGTATTGACTGACGTGTACTGGTCAGCGACGTCGGTCACGGACAATCCCAAAAACGCCTGGCTCGTCTTCTTCGACACTGGGAAGGCGACCTTCGCCTTTAAGACCATCACCTTTCACGTCTGGTGTGTGCGCGGCAGCATGTCTGCAGGGCAATATTGAGCACACCGTTTTAGGCAACAGCCTTGAGAAGGAACGCGCGGACCAATTCGGCGATTTCCAGCGGCTTTTCGATTCCCGCCAGATGACTGGCATCTTCGATAATGTTCAACTCTGCGCCTGGAATGCGCGCGGCAATGAATGCCGCTTGTGCGGGCGTTGCTACCGGATCTTCATGACCCATCATGACGAGCGTCGGCAGGTTGATCCTCTCGATATCATCGCCGATGTCCGACCGTTCAAAGGCGGCGAGCGCCGCGGCAAACATGCCGGCGGCGTCCTCCATGTTCACGAAGTCGCCTCGATATTGTGCGACCAGGCCCGGTCTGTCCTGATACGTTCGTGAAGCAAAGACAAATGTCATTGCCGCATCGGCAATGTCCTCGCGGTGTCCGTCCCGAAACTGTTGCCATAAGCGCGGGGTCGGTTGTTTACTCTCCGGCGGATCCTGCCGCGCATTTGTCGACAACAGTACGAGGGCCTCAAGGATATCAGGATGTCCAAGGGCCAGCCGCATGCCGATCATGCCGCCAATCGAACACCCCAACCACACCACTTTGTGAAAGCCCAGGCTTTTGACGACGACATACAAATCTTCGGCATTTCCTCAAGCGTCATCCCGTTTCGATATCCACTAGTGCCATGACCATGGATATCCGGTATCACGAGGTGAAAATCCTTCGCCAACTCCGCCAGGAGCTCCCTGGAACGAGTCCCCACCCCAGAGCAGCGAATGTGCAAACACGACGGGAGGGTTGTCCCACGATAACGCAGCGCAATGCCGTCGGCATGAATCATCGGCATAAGACCTCCGTTGGGAGGCACCTTGTAGGCCCCATCCGGGCCTGACACTACTGGGAAGGGCTGTAGGGGCTAATTCCAATTATCAATTTTTATGTCATTCGGCGATGGCGTACCTTTCCCGGTTTCGACAAGTTGCTTTAGACTCAACATGAATATTGCCCATTTCATGCTGCAATGGGACATAAACTCGTTTGCTTCGCGCCAATTCTGATGGCGGAAGAGCACGATGGTGTAATCGCCCTCCTGAGAAAGGTTGAAGGTCACATCAGTCCCCACCCACTCTTCCGGCCCCGCCGTAAAGCGCCAGTGCACCTGTTTATTGGAATCCAGCGCCACGACCTCCATGTTCATGCTGCCTATTTCTCTTCCATCCGCAGCAAGGAAGCGAACGCCGATCGTTCCTCCGAGTGTGCTTGAGCCGGAGGTCTCTTTTGTCCACCAGCTGGCCACGCCCTCGACCGTCGATACTGCGGCATATACGTGCGACACAGGTGCCTTCACGCCCACTCGATGAATGATGTCTGCCATGTTTCCCCCAGTCGGTTGTAAGTTCCAGGCGTTGCGCCTGCTCAGGCTCTACCAC
>JBKPKC010000215.1:0-7486 GCA_046765595.1 Nitrospirota bacterium | reverse complement strand
GAAGTGGCCAAAGAAGGCGGGCACATGGAAGTGAACGTGGATCTCTTTGAGCGCGTGGAAGCCCTCGGAGACGTCCGCGAGGCCACTGCACCGCCTCTGCCCTGGACGGAAGGGGCACGTGAGCGCCTTCGTAAAAAGCTCCAAGCGTCGCCGCCGATTGCGGTGGAATTCGTGACCGACATGCTGAAGCGGGACACCGAGGACCTGGCCCACGAGAAGGGCTTGACGCAGATCGACGAGGACACGCTCGTTCAATTATGGGACACACCGCAGGAGCGCGTCGCCTGGACCGACGAAGCCTGGAAGCGTCTGCAAACGTCGCCGGATTTCGTCAGAAGCGGAATCCGGAAAGCGGCTGAACGGCGCGCGCGCAAGCTCGGTTTGAAGGAAATCGACTCCGAGCACCTCACGGGCTTTCGAAATCAAGCCATGATGAAGGCCGTGAAACGGATCCGCTCATTTGGGTACAGCGAATTGACTTTCGATGCCTTCGATACGGCGCTTGAAAAGACCAAGCGGCTGCAAGGCAACGAGCAGGCTGAAAAACGCCTTCAGGAAATCCGCAGTCACTTTGCCGACCCAGAAACCAAGAAGCCGGAGGGCGGGACCTTAGGGGCCGACCTGATGGACCGGTTTCGGCGTTATCTCAAGGGAGAAGGGACACTGTAGCGGCGCAGGACAGGCCCCGGACAGCGGAACGAGAGCGTAAGCCGCGGTCCGGAGGTTCTCTAGTGCGCCGCGACCTGCTGAGGCCAAAACTTGTGCCGGATTTGCGGCAGCGGTTCGTTGTCGAGATTTGGAATGTCGTAGAGGCAGCGGTCGATCAGAGCCACTTCCTCTTCGGTCAGTTCGAGCGCGACCCTTTTCTTCCAAAACTGGTCGAGTGTGAAGTAATCACCTGACTGAGGTTTCTCCGCCAACAACGTCTTCATTTTTTCGAATCCGGCGGTATCCACGCCCGGGATGCGTCCTTTATTGCGATCATGACACCAATGGAGCACTTCGGCGATCCCGTACATGGTGATATCGACTTTAACTGTCTTGCCCATGGACTCCTCCTTGAGAAAAGGGAATGTAGTCTACCCCAGACCAGAACCGACTTTCAAAGGTCCCTTCCTCTAGGGTCGGCCGCGTATCACAGCGGCCTGCGCCAATTCATTGCCATGAGAAAGCCGCCGCCGCTATACTATCACCCCTTTACTGCGCCGGCTGGCGACAATGAGCGATGCAATCGGAGGATAGCGCGAGTGCGGCAGCCAGTGACTGAGGCCGGTCGTTGGGGGCGTCTTGCGACCGCTATCATCGCGACGTTGCTGGCCTGCGCCTGTTCCAAGCAGGATCCCTACGTGCCGCCCGATCTGTTCTACTACTTCGCCAGTTATAAAGTGGGCAAGAATCCGACCACGATTACACCGCTTGATAGCAATCAGGACGGCGTCACGGACCTCATCACGACCAATGTGAGCAGCAACACGCTGTCGATCTTGATCGGGAACGGTGACGGAACCTTTCACGACCAAGTACAACTCCACGTCTGTCAGGAACCACGCGCGCTCGCGACGGCCGCGTTCAATGCCGATCCCTACCCGGACATCGTGCTGGCCTGCGCCGGCGGAGATCAAATCGCCGTGCTGTTTGGCCGTCCCGACGGGAAGTTCGAAGAAGGGCCCCAATACCCCGTGCACCGGACGCCCGTCTCGATTGCGAGTGATGATTTGAACGGCGACCAATTGGCGGACCTGGTCGTGGCGTTGCGCAACGACAAGATCAAGGTGTTTCTCGGCCAGGGCAATGGAGAATTCCGGCACGGTGCCCAGTATGAGTACGGCGATACGCCCACGTCGGTCGCCTTATCGGATCTGAACGGCGACGGAAAACCCGACTTGGTGGTGACGAACGGAGGGCCGATGTCCAACGCCGTTTCCATCTGGATTGGCAACGGAGACGGGACATTTCAGTCGCCGACCGATTACCGCTCGGGCAGGCGCCCGCTGGGCGTCAGTTTTGCGGACTTCAACAACGACCGCATCCGGGACCTGCTCGTGATCAACGGGGAACGGGACAGTTTTTCGACCTTCTTGGGCAATGGCAATGCGACGTTCCAGGCCGGCCGCGACTCCGGCGCGAACGCCGGTCCGAACTACGGATTGGCACGCGACTTCAACGGCGACCATCGAACGGATGTTGCTATCGTGAATCTGCAGTCCAGCGATCTTTCGATTCTCTTCGGGCGCGGCGACGGCACGTTCGAATATCCGCCCAGAAATTACCGGACAAAGGCGGGGCCATTCGCACTGGCGCTCTATCGGGTGACGACCAATGGGGTTGAAGAGCCGGGACTCGTGACCGCCGACAATGGAGACGGTTCCGTCTCGATCTTTCTTCATCGAGGGCTCAAAGCGAGTTCCACTCCGGCCACCGCCGCCTCCTCATCCAAGGTCGGTCAGTGACGTGGTCGAAACAGCGCTCTCGGCTTGACAGCATGGGACCCCTCCGCTAGAGTGACCGGCAGGCGCGGCTTTACCGTCTCTTGGCTGCTCCTGTGAGGACAGCGGTGAGATCCTTTTCATGGTGGTTCGGCATGGGCGCGGTCCTCACCCTGTCGGTGTTGATGGTCCAGGGAGGTGTCCGGGACCTGTTTGATGGAGCCCACCACAGCGTCGGAGCCAGTCCGTACCTGTCGTTCAGCACGACGATTTTCGGCGGCGGACTCCTGGCGGGGTGCCTGGCTTTGGTGATGAAGCGCATCAGATAAGTTGGATTCTTGTGATGGATTGCCTCAAGTGCAAAGGCTTCATGATGGTTGAGCGGCATTACACGCTCATGAACCGGCGTCTGTATGCCCGTTGTCTCAACTGCGGTTTTTGGATCGATCTGGCCGATCTTCTTCGGTTTTTCCACAAAGTCATCGACAGCGGATTCCGGGGAGCCAAGGTCCGCGAATCCTTCACGCTCTGAGCGAAGAGGCGCCCGATGTTGTTGTGTGGTCACACCCCTCGAATGCGCACTTCTCTTTTGGCGGTGATGTGCCTCGTCCTGCTCATTCCGGCAACGGTCCACGCCAAACGCACAGGCGGGAAAGGCAGGCCGTCGCTGCGCATGGTCAGCCAGGAGAACCAGCCGCTGCCCTGGCGCCGGGTGCCGGCCCATAGCATTCTGCTCAAGGAACTCAACACCGGCCGTATTCTTTACGAGCACGAGTCGGACAAACGGTTGTCTCCGGCCAGTCTTACGAAAATCATGTCAGCGCTCGTAATCCTTGAGCACGGCAAACTCGATGATCTGGTAACCGTCAGTCCTGCGGCCGCAAGAGCGCATAAGACCCATCTGCGACTCAAGGCGGGTCAGGTCTTTCGGCTCGACGACTTGCTCAAGGCCATGTTGATTGTGTCCGCCAATGACGCCTGCCTGGCCGCAATTGAACATGTCGGCGGAGACGAGGCCCAGTTTGTCGGTCTGATGAACGACAAGGCGGAGGCGTTAGGACTGCGCGATACGCACTTCTCTAACGGCTGCGGATTCGACGGCCCTGATCACTATTCCACGGCCGAAGATCTTGCAGCCTTGAGCGTGATTGCGCTTCAGCAGCCCATCTTTCGGAGCCTGGTGAGGGAAGAACGGGCCATGATCATGCCGGTAAACGGAAATCATGCGTATGTCCTGCACACGACCAATCGTCTGCTGGGGCGGATTCCCGGTGTGGAAGGGGTGAAGACGGGCTTTACCTCGAAGGCCGGGCGGTGTCTCATCGCAAAGGTATCTCAGAACGGCAGTGACCTTCTTCTTGTCATTCTCAATTCAAGCCGCCGATGGAATACCGCGACAAGCCTGATCACCTATGGTTTGCGCGCCTCCGGTCCCTCCTTGTAACGATCCGAAAGACATACGACTTCCGCACCCGATCCATCGCGGTGAGCCGGACCGCTGCCCATATTCGAGGAAGTGTTCAGGAGGGCGGGAGTGGAAGCGATCAGTGAACGGGCGAGAACTCGATGTTGACGTCTTTGCCGAGATAATTGATGACGAATCCCTGCTTGTCGTAGGCCAATACAGCCCCCATCACGTTTTCGTCTCCGTAGTCTTCGTGGCCCAGCAGCTTGCGGATGTCCTCGGGGCTTTCACTGTTGAGGACATTACGAAAGAGTCCTCGCGTCTTGTAAGCAAAACGATTGTTGATAAAAATCATGTCCACCTTCCCATCCTGGACGCGCACGCCCGCCATTGGACCGGTGGGCTTGCGCTGATCCACCAGGAAGATAAACAAGGCCTCTTGTTCGACCTTGATGCCGGGGATTTTTTCGTTGACCAACACATCCATCGCCCTGGCTTCACTGTCACCGATCTTGACGCCGAAGAGAGAAATGTCCGGACTCTTGATGGCCTTGGGATCCATGACATCGTTTTTGCTCAGTTCGTACGGTTCGGCAAACGCCGAGGCTGCGATCAGACCAATCATGCCGAGCGCCAGGCATGCATGAACGCAGGGTCGTAGCATCGCCTTCATCAACTCCTCCTTACTGAAGATCCTAATCTGAACGGCTGTGTGGACTCCGATGTGAGTAAGCTGCGGTAAATCTTGATGTTTCTTATTCTATCGGAGGGACATTCAAGTTGCAAGGAACGCTTCTAACGACAGGGCATTCCGACCCCAGCAGACGGAGAATGCGCCTTACGCCTTGGGCGGCACAATGAGCAGCAATGCGCCGAGCTCGTGCAGTCGCTGGAAGTACGGCAAAGAATCGTCTTCGAGTTCAGGCTCGATGGTTTCGAGGTCTGCCAGACAATCCCCGAGGATCGTGCGGCGTTGGTCGTCCAGCCCTTCCTGGCTGTCGAGAAAGTAGACGACACAGCCGCTGATCACCGTATCGAGCGTCATCAGCGGCCCTTCGAGCTGGGACGCCACCCGCGGCCAGTCTTCCCGTTTATGGGCTTCCCATAAGCGCCCGACAGTTTCACGATTCACCGGACGGGCTCCTTGTGCTCGAACGGCCGTTTGTTAGGGATACAAGCCGCGGCTCAGATGAGCCTGCGCGACCTTGTCGATGCCCGTCATGAGCGCTGCCATGCGCATGGAGGTGCGCTTTTCAGTGGCGAAGTGCAGCGTCCGCTGAAACGCGGACGCCATGAGGTCACGCAAGCGGTCCTGAATATCGGTGGCCTTCCAGAAAAACCGCTGAGCGTCCTGCACCCATTCAAAATAAGAGACAATCACGCCCCCAGAGTTGGCAAGAATGTCGGGAATCACGAAAATTCCCTTGTCCTGCACAATTTGGTCGGCTTCCAACGTGGTCGGGCCATTGGCTCCTTCCGCGAGCACACGACAATTGAGCTTGTCGGCGTTCTCTTGCGTGATCTGCTCGGATAAGGCCGCCGGCACCATCGCCGTGCATTTCAGCTGTAGGAGCTCGGCGTTGGTCACCGCGTCTCCCAATTTCGTCTCCCCGAGGGTCTGGCCGCCGGATTTGTAACTTAAGAGCAGTTTGGGAATGTCGAGGCCACGAGCGTTGTAAATGCCACCGCGCACATCGCTGACTGCGATCACCTTCACGCCCGTTTCATGCATGATGCGGGCGGTATGGGAGCCGACATTGCCGAATCCCTGAATGGCTACGGTCGTGTGATCGGTATCAATCCGGAGATGACGCAAGGCCTCCAACGTCACGTACACGACGCCGCGGCCGGTCGCCTCCTCTCTGCCGAGGCTGCCGCCGATTGAAAGCGGCTTGCCGGTCACGACACCGGGGACTGCATAGCCAACCTGCTGACTGTATGTGTCCATGATCCAGGCCATCACCTGCGCATCTGTGCCGACGTCCGGGGCCGGCACATCCTTATCCGGTCCGATCAATGGAAAGATTTCTGCGGCATATCGACGTGTCAGCCGTTGGAGTTCGGAACGTGAAAGGGCTTTCGGCGCAACAGCGACGCCTCCCTTGGCGCCTCCATAGGGCAGATCAGCCAGCGCGCATTTCCAGGTCATCCACATGGCGAGCGCGGCCACCTCCCCGAGGTTAACGTCGGGATGATAGCGAATCCCGCCTTTCGACGGTCCCCGGGAGGAATCATGCTGAACTCGATAGCCCGTAAAGACCTCGACACGGTTGTCATCCATCCGGATGGGAATACTCACGACGAGCGATCGTTGGGGAAATTTCAACCGTTCATGCAGGTTCGGGTCCAGGCGCATCATTTTCGCCGCCTGATCGAACTGCGCCACGGCGAGCCGGAACGTCGGAGTATCCAGTTCATGAAGAGAGGACATGTCCGTCAGCGGCCCTCCGGCCTGACAACGGATTGCACATTGCCGGTTGTCATGTCCAGCCCGTCACAGACTCGGATGGTCCATTCGAGCCGAAACACAGCGGAAAATTCCTCGGCCAGGCGCGCCGCCACCGCGGAAATGGAAATCGGCGCTTCTCTGATTTCTGCGAGAGAAGTCATCCGGCATCCGTCGAGCCCACAGGGCACAATACGGGAAAACGGACGGAGGTCGTTCATGATATTGAACGCAAAGCCGTGCAAAGTAATCCCACGATCGATTCGGGCGCCGATCGAGGCAATCTTAGCCTCGCCGTTTCGATCTCTGACCCAGATGCCTGGCGTCTTCGGCAGCCGATAGCCGCGGACGTCCCAATGAAGCAGCGTCCTCATGAGCACTTCCTCGAGCATGTGCACGTAGGCCTTCGCTCCCGCTGCATATCGTGCCAAGACGAGAACTGGGTAGGCGACCAGCTGGCCGGGCCCGTGATAGGTGACAGATCCGCCGCGGTTCACGGCTTCCACTGGAACCGCCGGATAGTCGAGTGAAGCGCCTTGCGGCGGCGGGAGGTGCGCCGGCCTTGTTCCCCGTCCCGCCGTATACACCGGCAGATGTTCAAGCAGCAGGAGCGTATCGGCGCGGTTACCCGACCGACGTTCGGCATGACATTGCTGCTGCAACGCCCATGCAACGGAATAGCGCACCGGACGTTGAAACGTGATCAGCACTGCCGACGCTCGAGCGGGACTTGCACAGCGGAAAAGAGGAGGAGGCATTTGGTCTACGGCCAGTTGAAGCCCAGTCATTGTGCCGCCTTGAGCGCAGCCGGTTTTGGCAATTGAAGAGTCGCAGGGCCGCTTTTCCCATGTAGGGTCAATTGGACGGTGGGCTGATCTCCGGAGCGAAGCAGAGCGTGCCAAAAATCGCCCATGTTGAATACCTGATGTTGATCGACGGCTGTGATGATGTCACCGTTCTGCAGACCGCCGAGTCCCGCCGGCTTCGCAGCGTCGACTTCGAGGGCGAGCACGCCGCGATCACCGTCCAATCCAAAACTCGCCATGACGCTGGGCGTGATCGTGACCGGCGTAAAACCCAAATCAGGCCGATAAATTGAGCCGCGCACCATCAATGATTGGATGTGCGGATAAATCGCTTCCATCGAGAGGGCGTAACTGATCGCTTGCGCCGAAGGGGCGATGATCACATTGATTCCCACTACTCGAC
>JBKPKC010000214.1:0-4085 GCA_046765595.1 Nitrospirota bacterium | reverse complement strand
GGAGTCATGGCTGTCGTGATGAGCGATCAGGCCGGCGGCTACATGCTCAGGCGGCTGCTGCCTGGAGTGGTCCTGATTCTTCCTGTGATCGGCTGGATCCGACTGTACGGCGAACGGCAAGGCTACTACGGCGCGCCGTTAGGCGTTGCGATATTTGCCACGCTTGCGACCATCACCCTGGCGGGCATGCTGTGGTGGACTGCCCGTTCGGTGAACGAGGCGGACCAGGCGCGCCGGCTCAGTGATCGGTTATTTGCCGCCTTTATGACCAATCTGCCGGCGCTGGCATGGATCAAGGATACGCGCGGCCGGTACCTCTATCTGAACGAGGCCTTTACCAGGGCCTTCGGCGTCCGGCACGAGGAGTGGCGGCACAAAACCGATCGCGAGGTGCTTCCGGCGGCCACCGCGATCCAGTTCGAAGCCAACGACGCGCAAGTGGTCGCCACCAACAAAGCCGTGATGGCGGTCGAAACCGCGCCGTTTGCCGACGGCGTGCACGAAAGCCTCGTGAGCAAATTCCCGATCGTGGACGAGGAGGGCAATCTCCATTTGCTCGGCGGCGTTGCCGTGGATATTACGGAACGCAAGAAAATCGAGACCGCCTTGCGGGAAAGTGAAGAGCAATTCCGGCAGGTCACGGAGCACATCGATGAGGTGTTCTGGCTGAGCGATACGCTCAAGAACGAAGTCCTCTATATCAGCCCTGCCTATGAATCGATTTGGGGACGTTCGTGTGAAAGCCTCTACCGTTCACCGAGGTCCTGGCTTGAAGCCATTCATCCGGAGGACCGAGACCGGGTGTTGCACGCCGCGCTGACCAAGCAGACGATCGGGACCTACGATGAGGAGTATCGCATTCTCAGACCCGACGGCTCCACGCGGTGGATTCGCGACCGTGCATTTCCCGTCCGCAACAGCGCCGGGGCGGTGGACCGCATCGCGGGCGTCGCCGACGACATCACGGACCGCAAGAAGGCCGAAGAGGAAGTCCAGCGGATCCATCACGAACTCGAACGGCGCGTCGAGGAGCGGACCGCCGCCCTCCAGGCGAGTCAAGAGCGCCTGGAAATGGCCTTTCATGGGGCGGGGTTGGCCTCCTGGGATTGGCACATCGAGACCGGCGCGTTTTCATTCAATGAGCGTTGGGCCGAGTTGAGAGGGTTCCTCCGACAGGAAGTGGCGCCTCACATCTCGTCATCCATGGACGGCATTCATCCGGACGACCGTCCGGTGGTCGAGTCGAATCTGGACATCTGTCTCCACGGACAGACTCCGGAGTTCGAAGCCGAGATGCGCGTCCGCACGAAAGCGAATGAGTGGACATGGATTTTGAACCGGGGACGCGTGATCGAACGCAACGAACAGGGTGCGGCGCTGCGAATGGCCGGCATCGAAATCGATATTACCGCCAGGAGGCGGACAGAGGAGGCGCTCCGGGAGAGCGAAGCCCGGTACAGCTCTCTCGTGTCGCAGGCGACCGACATCATCTATACGGCTGCGCTGGACGGCCGGTTCACCTTCGTGAATGCTGCCGCCTGCGAGTTGATGGGCTATGAGGAACCGGAATTGCTGGGCAAGCATTACCTGGATTTGATCCGTGACGATGTTCGGGCAAAAGCGCAACAGTTTTATCGGGAGCAATTGGCGGCCCGCATTCCCAGCACTTATTATGAATTTCCTGCCATGACCAAGCGTGGAAAAGAAGTCTGGCTGGGCCAACACGTCCGGCTGCGCTTCGTGGAAGGGGAAATGGTCGGTGTCGAAGCCATCACTCGCGACATCACGGCTCGAAAAGTGGCGGAACGAGCTCTCGAGGAACGCGCCAAATGCGCCGCGTTTGCCGCAGACGTCAGTCTGCTGCTGAACCATGAGGAACCGCTCGACTGTCTGCTCCAGCGCTGCACCGATGCCGCCGTTGAGCACTTGGGCGCCGCGTTCACGCGGGTGTGGCTGCTTGAACCCGGAGATCTCTGCGCCGACTGTCACAAGGCGTCGTGGTGCCAGGATCGCAGGATGTGCCTGCATCTCCATGCCAGCTCCGGTCTTTCCACGAACTTGAACGGCGAATACCGTCGCGTGCCGATCGGCGCCCTGAAGATCGGCCGCATTGCGCAAGGCCATGGCGCGCTGTTCACCAACGACGTGCTCAACGACGATCGGTTGCCGAATAAGGATTGGATGCTCGAGCACGGTCTCCAGTCGTTTGCGGGCTTTGCGTTGATGGTGGAAAGTCAGGTATTCGGCGTGCTGGGGCTTTTCAGCCGGGACGTGATTTCCGAACCGATGCGGCAGACCATCGAATCGGTGTGCAATGGCCTGGCGGCCTCCATCGCACGCAAGCAGGCGGTCGCCGCCCTGCAGGCCAACGAAATGCGAACACGCGCCATCGTCGAGTCCGCCTTGGACGCCGTCGTGACGATGGATGAGCGCGGTATCATCACCGGATGGAATTCTCAAGCCGCGGCGATGTTCGGCTACGAGGAATCTGACATCAACGGGCGACTGTTGAGCGATACCATCCTGCCCCATCGCTATCGGGAAGCGCACAGCACCGGTCTCCAACACTACCTCTCCTCGGGGCATGGACCGATTTTGAACCGGCGGGTTGAACTTTCCGCGCTGCATAAGGATGGACGCGAGTTCCCGATCGAACTGTCCGTCACGGCGCTGACGATTGAAGGGCGAAAGGTCTTCAGCGCATTTTTGCGCGATATCAGCGAGCGCAAACAAGCTGAACGGGCGTTGAAGGAAGCCTATGAGCAGCTCCGGGATCTCACTCGACGATTGACCGAAGCGGAGGAAGTCGAACGCAAGCGGCTGGCGAGAGAGCTTCACGACGAATTCGGCCAGGCCCTGACCGGTCTCAAGTTTGATGTTGCCTGGTTGACGAAGGAGTTGTCCCGTCCGGCCAAAGGCACCGGTGTCGCCGGAATCAAATCCAAAGCGGTCGGCATGTCACAGGCAATTGACGGCTTGATTCAGTCGGTTCGCGCGACGGCGGCGTCGTTGCGGCCCGGCGTGCTCGACGATTTGGGACTCGTCGCCGCGCTGGAGTGGCTTGCGACGTCATTCCATGAGCGCACGAGGTTGCCCTGCCATTTGACCATCGATGCGTCCATTCGGGATCTGCCGGTGGAGGTGGCGCTCGCCACGACGGTGTTTCGCGCGGCTCAAGAACTGCTCACGAACGTGATGCGGCATGCTCAGGCTTCGAAGGCGGGGATGCGTCTGATGATGCACGAGGGTCAATTGGTCCTGACCGTACACGATGACGGGCGCGGACTGCGCCCTGAGCAGTGGAGGGACGGGGGGTCGTTGGGCTTGCGAGGGCTGCACGAACGGGTCAAATTGGTCGGAGGCGGCGTCAAAATCGTGAGTGCTCCGAACAAAGGGACCGAGATCACGTTGTCGCTTCCCATGAAGCACGAGAGCGTTCCTCTCGGGAAAGAGCCCCGGTAGCTCGACTGACGAAGTTCCCCCATCAGCCTTAAACGAAAGCTTGTAGGAAGAATCCTACGTGTGAATTAAGGTGTTCCCTTTCTCATTTAATTTCGCTACAGTGTGGCCGAAACGCTCATCGATCGTGGCTAGTACTTAACGCCCGATGTTGTCGAACCAACCAGCGCATCCTTCCCAAACCCCCGCAGTAGTTTCGAGTCGCCAAGGGGCTAAGCTAAGGATTCTCCTAGTCGACGATCATGCGATCGTCCGGGTTGGACTCAAACAAATGCTGACCGATGCGTTTGACCAGCTGGAAGTGACGGAGGTCGGGACCGGCCAAGAAGCGCTCGCCAAGGTTCAGGAAGCCTCCTGGGACCTCGTCATCCTCGATATCAATCTGCCCGATACCAATGGTCTGGACATCTTGAAGAAGCTGAAAACGCTTCATACGGCGTTGCCGGTCGTCGTGCTCAGTTTTCATCCCGAGGAACAATATGCCGTCCGCGCCCTCAAGAGCGGCGCTTCGGCCTATGTGACGAAGGATACGGCGCCTCAGGAATTGTCGACGGCCATCAAGACCGTCCTGGCAGGCCGTCAATACGTGACGGCGACGTTGGCCGAGCGGCTGGAAGCGATGCCGC
>JBKPKC010000213.1:0-4364 GCA_046765595.1 Nitrospirota bacterium | reverse complement strand
GGCGTCCTGTGTATCCAATTGCTGCTTGGGAACGTATCCTTGTGCGTACAGCCCTTTGTACCGTTCATAGTCCAGCTTCGCGTTTTTCAACTGAGCGACGTCGCGCGCCATCTGCCCTTCGGCTTGAACCAACTGCACTTCAAACGGCCGTGGATCGATCTGCGCCAGGAGTTCGCCACTTTGCACGGTTTGCCCTTCCTGGAACAGCACCTTCATCAGTTGCCCATCGACCCGGCTTTTGACGTTCACCGTATTCAATGGAACGACGGACCCGAGGCCATTGAGATATACGCCGATGTCGCCGAGGTGTGCCGATGCCGCGAGCACCGGCATTGTGCGTACGCCCGCCGGCGGCTGTCCGGCCCGCGATGGTTCCTCACCGGATTTCGCCAATAAGGCATACCCAGCCAAAGCCAGCAGGCCCGCCGCCGCCAGTCCAAGCAGTCCTCGTTTCACCGTCGTCGCAAAATGAGAGGAGTCAGGCATTGTCGATCTTCCCGTCCGATGGAGTCTTACTGCGGCGCCAATTGCCGTTCTTGCGTTTGGAGATAGTCGCGTGAGACCTGCCAGCGCCGCTCCAATCCTTTGTACATGCGGTCGAGCTCGGTTTGCTGGGCCGGCGACAGCTTGCTGTTGAGCTCCGTCATCCCGCGCGCCAGGATCTGTTCCACCTCAGATTGATGGGCGAACCGCAGCTTGAGTAGCGCCACATGGGCACGGGACACGATAGGCTCGATGTCGGCCTGCTGCTGGGCGGTCAACGACAGGCCTTGCGTCAGGCGCTGCATCATCCGTTCGTGACGGGCGACCGGCCCATGGTCGTCGCGGGTCGGGGGCTCCGCGTGCAGAAACACAGAGTCCGCCACAACACCACTGAGCGCGCCGGCGCAGAAGAGAACGATCAGGCCGCCCCACAATTTCAGTCGAGTTGTCATTGGCTCCTCCACTCCGCTAATCCTCGAACAGGGGAACGGATTCGAATTCCTCAGCGACCAGCGAAGGACTGTCCACGGCCTTCGTCCGGAACAGGCCGACGGTCAGCATCGTGGCTGTCAGGACGACCGCGGCAGTAATGGTCGCCGTGCGCCAGACGAGCTGGTCCAGGACGGCGGCAGGCGCCCACCGGTTTCGTGTTGCCGCGGACCGGCGGATCTCGCGCATGACGGCCTGCGTGACGTCCACATCGCGGGCGCCGTCGGGCCGCGAACGGTAGGCGTCCATCAACGCACGTTCGAGGATGTCCGTTCCTTCGTCATGCTGACGTGTCATGCGATCCCCCCTGCGACACTGTCGTGCAGCAGCGCGCGCAGTGCCCGTCGCGCCCGGTGGGCGCGCACCTTCACGTTGATCATGCTCCAGCCCATTAATTGCGCTGCCTCGCGCACGGAATATCCGTCGAGGTGCACGAGGGTCAGGACCGCCCGTTGTTCCGGCGATAATTTCGCCAGCGCCCAGTCGAGGACTTCCGCCGCTTCCCGCTTGGCGGTTTGATCACGGAACTCGCGTTCGGATTGCGCGGACAGCGTCTGCTCGATCCAGCCTTGATGGTCGTCGGTCAATGCGCTGGCGGGCACTTCCTCGTGGGTGCGTGCTCTCCAAAAATCATAACAGGTCCGCACGGCGATACCCGCGAGCCAATGCTCGAACGGCACCTTGTCCGAAAACTGCGGCAGATTGACATAGGCCCTGACGAAAACGTCGTGAACGAGTTCCGAGACCCGGTCAGCCGGCACGCGCCGGCCGACGATGCGGCCGACGCGGCGTTGATAGCGTTCGATCAGCTCGGCGAACCGCTCGCGGTCGCCCTGTCTGATCCGGCGGACGAGATCGCTGTCCTGGAGCGAGGACCTGTTCAACGGTAAGGAGTCATCGGCCATCGACAGATGCGTTCCGGGTATGATCCCTCCGTCAGCGAGCCCCAGGACGAGAGCGAGGCTCATGATACCACCGTAGACGGTCCAATCGAATGTGAATCGTCGTCAACCGGCCGGTGTCGCGTGGTCCGACTCATGCCGATCGCTCCCTTCGAACGGTTCCGCATCAGCACGCGTTTCCCCGTCGCGATGACGGTGTCCGTACCCGAACTCCTTGAGCTTCGTCTGTTGGTCAGGAGTCAGCACGGCCATCATTTCGCGCTTGGCTCGAATTCCAATGATCCGGACGCCCGCCTCGAACGACTCCGCTTCCTTCACCTTCGCCTCGATCACCGGCATGTCGGTCTTGGCGTCCCACATCATGGCGCGTAGTTCACGTTCGCTGATCATCCGGTCCGCAGAGACGCGAATGGCGGCGCGGTCCGCGTCGAGCGCGACGGTCCGGAGTTTGGCGATCTGGTCGTCGTTGAGGCCGATGTCCTGTTGATGTTTCAACAGATGCCGGAGCAGATGGCCGGTGGCGCCGGCGTGTCCGTGCCCATGATGTGCGACAGCCTGCCCCTTCCCGCAGCGGAATCCGCCGTCGGCCCAGGCGGTTGGAACCGCAAGCAGCGCCGTGCCGAGGGCCATGGTGAAACCGAGCACAAGATGCGTTTTCATTGCCGCCTCCTTTAACATGGTTGCAAGCGACTGCCTTCTCTTCTCCTCCCTAGTCGTGGGCGGAGCGAGAAAGGTTACAGGGTGCTGAAGCCTGCGAATTTTCAGGTGGTATGAGAAGGCGGGTTGTGGCGACAACGCCAGGGTGCGGCGATTATTGCGTTTGAAATTCGCCGTGAAGCCCTTCGGGAATCACCGGGAGATAGTTAGGGTCGATGACGGTTTCCCAGGCGTCCTCATTGCGCCCCGAGACGTCCCACCCCCGCACGAACATCAACAGGAGGATCGGTTCCTGATTGGTCATCCCGACGACGCGTCCGACCACGGTCATGCGGGCCCACTGCCGGTATTTGGCAGGGAATTGCTCGCGATTCGCGGTCACCCAAAAGTGGCCGGCTTCCGGACCCTCAGTCGAAATCGGCCGGTGTGGGTGATACTGGGAGTCCAGCGGCCGGTTCTTGAGATGCAGCCAGATCTGACCGCCTTCCTCACGCTCTTTCACGAGGACACCGCCGAAAATCACGACTTTGTCCCGGTAGTCCTGCGGGGCGGCGGTCACGTTGGTGAGCGTGACGCCCGGTTCGGCCTGTTTCATGTATTTCGCGGGCACTGCGCTGCAGGCGAACAGCGCGACGGTGAGCAGCATCCAGTACGCGCCATGCGGGCGTGATCCGATCAGGCGGTTTTTGAACAGCAGGGCGGGCAAGGGCATGACATAACGCCTCCATGCGCGGATCAGTCGCGGGCCATGGCGCCTCATCGACCGGGTCCGCTTGGAGCCGGTTGGACGGCGGCGAGATCCTCGGCGACCTCCACGAGGACGGTTCGGAGCGCCTCAGTGAGTCCGACGGCCAGCGCCTCAGACGAGCGATCCTTCAACGGCACTTCCCGGTGGTAGGTCCGCCGCAAGAACGCCTGACGCTCATGGAGCGCGTCGACCAGATGCAGGTCAATCCCGAACACTGCTGTCGGCGCGGCTCGAAAGTCCCCGTAGAACTCGGTCACCGTCCCTTCGAGGAGATGCGTCGGCTCGACGTGATTCATGCCGAGCATGACCATGTCGAAGCCTGACGACCGCGCGATCCACTGTTGCACCTGTTGCGTGACCAGCGTCGCCGGGGCCACGAACCATTCGTCGTAAAAGTCGCTTTCGTACTGGAGATCCGCCACCCGATAGACCATCGCACGGCCGGCAAAGAGGGGAGACACACGAAATTTGTTGATTTTGAGAACGATCGCACCCTTCGAGGGCACTTCTTGGGACGGGACGCCGACATCGAGGACAAACGAGCGCTTCTCCGGATAGGTCTTCTTCAGATCCACACAGCCGGAGGCCGTTGCGACGAACAGGCCGAGGCAGATGACGATTGTCGTCGCCGTGGATGGCCTCATCGCTGCACCGCTCGGGAATGTGTCGGCGGTTCCCCGAATAAGACCTGCGACGGATAATGTTCGACAGTCTTCGTCAGGTAGTTCAGCTCCTCGGTGACCGATCGCAGGTTTTCGAGCAGCTCTTCGATCGTTTCCCCTTTCGAGGCCAGCAACGCATCGATGCGGCGGAGACTGGTATTGAGGCGCGCGGTGATCTCCGGCAGATGGGTCATCGCTTGGCGCATGTCCTTGGCGGTATAGCTCAGATCAGCCGCCGTCCGCCTGAGATCCGCCATCACGGCGGAGGAATCCTTGAGCGCGTGCTTGAGGTCGGTGTCGCCCAGCACGCGTCTTGCCTCCCGGACCGAGCCGCGCAATTCTCCCATCACCTGTTTTACCTCTGCACCGAGCTGTTCTCCCTGCACATCGTTTACGAGCCGCGTCACCGACGTGATCATGGTG